>JADGCS010000200.1 GCA_015228875.1 Deltaproteobacteria bacterium
AGGGTCAGTGATTTTTTGTTGGCATTTTGCGCAAGAAAACTCGTGCCCATGAGCTTTTGATTGTAGTCGGGGACACAGCCAAGTTTGCGGGCAAGATCCCCGCCAACGGGGTTTTCGATCTTGATCACCTCGGCCCCGCATAACGCGAGGTGGAGGGTACAGAACGGGCCAGACAGCACATTGGTGAGGTCCAGCACCCTGATGTTTGAAAGAAGTTTCATCTGTGCTCCTGCTTCAATTTGATTCTGCAGAGACTCCCGATGGGTTCACGGTTAAAAAACAGTGCGGCGTTGATGGCGAGATTTGTGAGCGTGTCGCTGTTAATATCGCACCAGTGCCCCATTTTGTTAAAAAAACTCACAAGGTCCTCGGTGCAGACGTTACCGGCGCTCACCTTTGTAAAGGGGCAGCCGCCCATGCCCCCAAAGGCAGATTCAAACGAGGTCACACCAGCCTTGTAAGCTGCGTAACAATTGGCCAGCCCAAGCCCGTACGTGTTGTGAAAATGGCAGGCGAGGGAGATGTTGTTGCCCCAGCTGTTGATTGCGCCAAACAGGGCCGTGACCTGTTCGGGGTGGGCGTGTCCGGCCGTATCGGCAAGGCTGATCTGTGTGCATCCGCCGTCTAGAAAGGCGTTGATGATGTCCAGAACCTTTTCCTGTTGGATCACACCCTCAAACCCGCACCCAAAGGCCGAGGTGTATTTATGTTCACCGGCAACAGCAGCTATTTCGGCTATCAGCGGGACCATCACCGAACCGTAAAAGGAGAAACTCATGCCAAAAGTCATATTCAAGTTTGAAGACGATGTTTCAACAGACACCATTTATCCGGGGAGATTCATGGCAACAGTGCTGCCGTCAGAGACCCCGCGCCTCGCCTTTGCAGATCACACCGAACTCAATACAAGGCTTAACAGCGGGGATTTGCCCGAGGGGTCTATCCTGGCGGGTGGTCACAATTTTGGCTGTGGTTCCTCGCGGGAACAGGCTGTTTCGTGTCTTAAGGGCCATAACCTCGCCATCATTGCAAAAAGTTTCGCACGCATTTTTCTGCAGAACGCTGTCAATCTGGGATTAAAGACGATCACTGTGCCGCAGTTTGAAGCAGCCACTGTAGTCAACAAAACTGCAAACAGGGAATTCGCCGTGTCACAGCTCGCGCCAACCCAGCAAGCTGTCATGGATGCCGGCGGGCTGATTCCCTACACACGCGAAAGGTTAAAATAAAGAAACGCCCTCAATGCATGGTCGAAGGCCCCCCCGATGTGACGTCCGCAATGCCGGCCGGGGTCGGGCCGATGATGAGTTTGAGTTCCTGTGCGTCCATTTGACCGCTCTCATTTTTGTTTGTTGGTGTCACAGCAACAGGCAGAAATTCTTTTTCTGCCCTCTGTACCAGCTCTTCGAGAGTGATCCCGTCTTCGGGATAAGAGACAAAACTGATCTTGGCAAGATTGCTCATCAGTCGCAGTTTATCGAGCAGGGGATCCTTTGAAATTTTTGTTTTAAACCGCATGATGATGTTGTTGATATGACCGCGGTTGGTTTCGGGCATCACAATGGCAAACACGTCCCTCCGAAACCTGTACACCCTGTCATAGGTGCGGGTGTTGCTGTCAAATATAAAGGCAAGTTGACTTAAGACCCTGTTTGTTTGCTCGTGACCCAGGGCCTTTTCTATCCAGTCGAGCTCTTCTATCTCAACAAAGACCATGCAGATATGATAGGCCTGTCTTCTGGCTCGTGCCAATTCCATTCTTGTAAAAACATCGAAACTCTCCCTGTTTAACAAACCGGTTGTGACATCCTGAGATTTAAGCATCGCCAGTTCCTCCCGCTGTTCCAAGATTCTCTGTCTGCGAAAATAGTGCATGACCTGCGCAAAAACAACAAATGTGTACAGAAGAAGAACCACAGAAACAGCGATCAGTGTTCGAAAGTAATAAGTTGTGTTCTTGTGGTACTGGGAGTTTTGACTTAATGTGTGTTCCCAGAAGAGTTCGTTATACACGGTGATGATCTGATTGATCCCGCTGTAAATCAGGTTAAAATATTTATCGATGCCCTCGTTAAAGGCAGGATCGGCCTGGGGTGCATAAAAAGGATCATTCATTTTCTGGCCAACAATCTCTGCGCTGCTTTTAAAATACTGTGAAAGATTATACCGCACGAGATAAAACAATCTCTGAAAATATTTTTCGTTTAACTCGCCCTTTTGAAACTCATCGATCTGTTTTTTGAGTTCTTCCTTTTCGTTGGATGTAAAATATTTTATCTCGCGTGATTTGCCTTCTTCTGTCACACGGACCCAGAGTTGAAAATAATTGTCGTTAAAATCCTCTAAAGAAGAAAAAAGTTTTTCTATCTCTGTCCGCGAATCGCTTAAGTACTGAAAGTACTTTTCCTCGCCGGTGTTTAAATACCGCATCAGGGATCTTTTATGAATGTAAAAATGAGTCCCGACAGCAGAAAGTTCGTCGATAACCTTGATGTTGTTTCTGGAGTGTGAGTAGAGTTCCGTGTCGAAGTGAGCCCTGTTTTTATTAAACAGAAAAATCAATGCGGCTATAAACCCCGACATAAAGACCGCAAAAACAACCAGATGAAACTTGACTTTTTTGTTATCTATCATCGTTTACCGAGTGGATTTTTTCCGCACACACTACTTGACGGCGATCTTACACCTTTTTGCCCAAAAGGTGAATTATAATCTGGTATATTTATCAATTTAATAACCTGTCCATTATTTTGTCGCTTTTCATTGCTGTAAAAAACACACCCGCGCCAGTTTTTTGCTTTTAACAAATGATCTCAATGTGTTGTTTATTTAAAAAAACACCCTGCCATGGCACGAACCTTGCTTCTTAAAACATCATGACACAAAACACTTTAAAACTTATGCTCGATACAATGGAGGCAATGAGGATCTTAAGTTTCAGGATGCATGGCAACGATATTAATCTTAATGGCCATCGCAAAAGGATTTTGAGTCTCATGGCAGAGGTAAAAGAAACCATGAATCTCAAAACAACATTCGATAAAAAATCCGGAGAATTGTCCTTGAAACTTGAAGAGTTCAGACTGCTCGCACGTGATTAGGCGGTCTTAAGGGTAATGGGGTGCAGCAAAGAACGAGGCCTGCGACCATTTTTGGATTTACAAATCCCCAAAATACCTTTATGATCCTGCTATGACCGAAAACAGGCGTTATCCGCGCATCTCTCATGTCACTTCCCGGCAGATTGTCAGACTGGACGGCTCACAAACACCGCAAAAAAATATTATTCTCACTCAAAACCTGTCGGCCTGCGGCATTAAATTTACCACCAACGAGTTTATCACCCCTGCGTCGCATTTTTTAATCTACCTTAACAACGTGGTCGTTAACGATGTCATCAAAGACACCCGCACATTCTTAAAATCCGGCGACTACTTTCTTGCCAAGGTGGCTTGGTGCAAAGAACTCAAAAGAGATTATTACGAGATTGGGGCCTCTTTTCTCGAAAAAAACTCCTGCAAGGCAAGGGATATCGACACCTTCACCGAACTCGTCAACATCAGCATGCTCGATCTTCTGCCCGAAACAGATTTTTCAGACCGGATGTAAAAATCTGTCATCAACGACACTCACAATTTGGCTTGCCAACTTGACTTTCACACCCAGACGCATCGCCCTGCTGCGGCCCATGTTTAAGGAGCTCCCATGAAAATGCTGTCTTCAAAAAGAGGCTTGATTGCAAGCC
>JADGCS010000201.1 GCA_015228875.1 Deltaproteobacteria bacterium
AAATTTACAGAGTGTCGGGTTTTTTGGGTAAGGGGTAAAGTGAGAAGGATCTATGGGTCCCCGACCATGCGGGACGTTGGGGTTTTTAAACTCAACTCGGTCTTTATAAATCATCATGGTGGCCGGTGCAGCGCTCACACTTGTTCTCTCTCAAACCCTATCAGCCTTTTAGTTGTTTTGGATGGTTCCATCAATTGCCTGATGGCATCAAACACAACCTTAAATTGATGATCGTATTTTTTTTCAAGGTCGATAATTTTTTGGCAAGCTCTCTATTCGATATGAGCATTTCTCGCAGTTGGACAAATATGCGCATGATCTGCACGTTCACCAAAACGGCTCGACGGCTTTTTAATACGCTTGAAAGCATTGCTACCCCTTGCTCTGTAAAGGCATAGGGCAAATAGCGCCGACCACCTTTAGTCTTTGAAATGCCAAAATGGCATCTCAAAGACTCTGCTTCTTCTTCGGTTAGTTGAAAACAAAAATCAGCCGGAAAACGATCTTGATTTCTTTTAACAGCCCTGTTTAATGCCCCTGTATCAACATCATAGAGGTTGGCCAAATCACTATCGAGCATGATCTTGTGACCTCGTAATAAAAAAATACATTTTTCAATTCGATCATGTGGAATTAATGATTTCATATTGCCTGCCCCCTCTAAAATTGCTGAGCCAACACCAGAATAATCAATATTTCAAACGGTGTAAAGATGAACATTTCTGGTCACAAACATTATGAAAAAACGCACCCAGCTCTTCGTACCGACCGAGCCGAATGAGAAATTTACAGAGTGTCGGGTTTTTTGGGTAAGGGGTAAATCAACTAATCCCCCTCCCCCACCTCCCGCTTATACCTGTAGTACGTCGCCCGCGAGATGCCGAGTGCGGCACAGACTGTATCCATATCATGCGAGGTTTTTGTTTTTTCGTAAAATCTGCGCAGGTGCTCGGGGCGTGTGGTGCTTTTGCTTAAAAAGGACTTGTATTCTCTCTCAAAAATCATTGCCCATTAAATTCCTTTTCAAACTGGGCAATTGTCTCGATAATGGTATTCCAAGCTGGCGGGTCTTCAAAAAACATTGTCGACATGGCTGTGTAATCAGATTTTAGACTGGCACTCAGGTGTTGCTGTGGAACAAGGCGAAGAGTGCCTTTTACCGCAGTCTCAAAATGCGACCAAGTGGATGCAAAATATGTCATTTTGTGTTGAGCCACGCGCGCCAGCAAATCCAGATCAGTTGCGGCTTTTTCTTTAACACCAGATTTTAACAGACAGTACGTGTCGTAATAGTGCCGCGCATGACGTGAAGGCAATTTTTTGTCGTCAGGGAGGTGTGTGTAGGCGTGAAGAATCGTGAGCTTTTCCCAAAAGGTTCTCTCAATATCCAAGACCCTGATGGTGATTTCTGGTTCTTCAACAGCGTCTCTAAACTGTGTTTTAACATAACTGCGGATTTTTTTCTCGCTGACTGGCCAGTGCTCTGATCTGGCCCCCATCTCCATCTTTACATATCGACGAATATACCCTGTGTTGGATTGATCTGTGGTGGGATAATCAAAAAGAATTGTTTGTTGGTCAGGGTCAGCGGTGTCAATTCTGAGATTCCATCCCTGTCTATTGCCCAGATGCTTTTCAAAATCTCGTATGAGTAACTCCAACAGATCAGTCTTTATGTATTTTGAACAGGCAGTCGAAAGATTTTCGAGAACTACCGACCTCTTTTTGCGGCTGGACGCATGTTCTGGCGCGTTCTCACCACCAAAACCAAAAAAACCTTTTTCGATGGAGATGTCTATGTCTTCAGAAAATCTTTTGATGACATTATAGATTTTGGACAAAGAAGTACCGCCCTTGAAAGTCAGGTATGGTCGCAGATCTTTTTGTTCAAACAAACGCCAAAGCGCCCAGACCACCCAATAGTCTTTTTCAATAACGATGGGTGACATGCCTGTTGTCAGTGCGGCCCTAGTAAATAATTTTTGTTTCTGATCGGATGTCATTGAAACAATGTTGGTCATTATGCATCCACCAATAATATTTCGACCATTTGCCGAATCCATGTAGAAGAGTGTTTTAACAGTTGTCCTATTTGACGGGGGGTCAGGCCCTGAAGTCGCTGTTTGATATTTTTTTTTATCCTTTCATCAACACCACGACTGCCAATGTGTCTCAGGGCATGAATCATCAGCCCCATTTCTGTTCCGGCTAAAGCCATGTATTTTGGCGATGTTCTTCTGAATATCAACTCAAGCTTTTCAATCCTGATTTTTTTTGAAAGCCCCTCGGTGGCAAACACGACGCGTGCAGGAACTTGTTCGGACAAACCCAACACATTGGCGGCATAGGCACCAGTTGGCTGGATTTTTACTCCGTCTTTTTCAGACAATGCCTTGGCAATATTGTCGATATTTGGTGGGGAAAAACCAAATTGATCTGGAGGACCAGGATAATCATAAAGATCGTCAGCCAGCCGACGAATAAAACCAGCCGATGCCAGCCGTTGCAGTGTTTTTTTTACAGCTTCGTGTTTGTGAAGCTCGTAAAAATGCTTTAAAGTAAAGCACCAACCCACCCCATGGCCGCATATTCGTTTTTTTACCCTAATATCAATTGATTGTAGTTGTTTTGTTGACATATTCAGTCCCTATTACTGCAAATATTAGGGACATCATTGTCCATTTATTCTTTCTGATCAATTATTATTTTTTAAGCCCCAGTTGCACCGAGCCCTCCCCTGCCATGCCCAACAATTCTATTTCTTACAGTAACATCGACTTGATGGGGTGTTTTATGTTTATGTATAGGAATTTCAAAGTCGACAGAGCGCGGGTTCATTCTCAAATTCGTGGTACGGTATTCTCATTTAGATTGGGACGCGACACTTCTCTTTTCTATATCTAAAATAAGACGCCCGTAAGATTTTTAATTTTTTACAAACCGCGTTTACATCGTGGCCGGTTTTCACCAGATCGTTACCAGTCGCGTCCATAATCGCCGACATGCAGGCGTTTGAGAGTGCGCTCGCTATTTTTGGCCATTTGCCGATGAATCTTTTGGATGATTGTCGTTGGCCGCGGTCCCGGTTGTTAAAGAGACTTCGTGCGCATGACCATTTCCATTTCCATTGCCGTTGCCCTTGTTTTCTACAAAGTATTTTAAGACACCTTTCACGCCGCCCTGCTTAAACTCATGATAGATGGTTCCTGTTTTTAAAACCTTTCTGTAATCGAATAAGGCGTGCGCAAAACCAAGCGCGGTTGCTGCCAGAAACGCGTAGGGCGCATATTGTTGAGTCACGGGGTGCGTGAGTATGGCTGCGCCCACCTGTCCTGCAGATGCGGCCATGCCGAGACCTGCCGCGATCCGGATGTTGCGTCTGCTTCTGGGTGACCGCAGGGGAGAATATCCGTCTGTGACAAATCTATTAAAGGAGAATTTAAAACTTGATAAGGCACCCATGGCTGTGAGGCCAATGGCACCGGCCAAAAACCACGAGGGCATCCCTGTACTGCCTGCCAGGATATCGTTGGAGGTTTGAAGTACGTTTTGTGAAAGGGCCTTGCCGACAAAATAAAGATTTAAAAGGATGGTGGCGCCGAAGTAGG
>JADGCS010000202.1 GCA_015228875.1 Deltaproteobacteria bacterium
TTCCCTTGCATTTGGCTCAAAAAAAAAAAACACCTGTCGGTGCTTTTTTTCTTGAGCGGGCGATGGGAATCGAACCCACACGCTAAGCTTGGTCCATCGATTGTTTCTGTGATTTCACTCGTAACCACATCGCTTCCCTCTGGGCATTCTAGACAAGGCCCAATCCCGTCATTCCATGTACGCCCATCACACCAACCGCAGCCTCCGTATTGACCATGGCCTGTGGTGTTGTCAGGGTCACTACCGGGATCATAAAAAAATCCCATTCCATTTGTTCGATCCCTTCTAAGCATGTTATTGTCCGCATCTGTATAAATGGGACAATCATCAAGCCTACTGCCAGTAGCGTGATAAATCTTTGGAACTTGATTTCCGCCGTCGTCTTCACAATAAACACACTCTATGTTATCAATGACTGATCGGATCCCTGCCACAGCAACGGCGTTACCTGTGCTTGTAGTTACATCGAGGCCTTCAGCCGAACAGCTTGCGCGTCGCGCATCTGTGGTTGCGTTAGTGCAATAGTCATAAAGATCTGGGGGGAACCCACAATAATGACCTGGGGCCCCAGAATTTGGACAAACACACTGAGTTGCCAACCGACCAAGAGTTTCCACTGGACCAGAACAAAATGAGGTATTCCTTGTATCTTTGTATGCCGCAGAATACAAATTCCCCGAATAGATCACGAAAAGCGCTAACACCACCCCAAACAAAACCAATTGCTTTTTAAGATTCATAATCATCTCCTAAAAATAATTTTTTTTAATCCACATTGCAGGGGCGCAAAAAAAATGAAGTGGCCAGAATGCCCAATAACAGGGCTCGTAACATCACCAAGGCCTAAAGTCAATTATGCGCCAAAGAATATCTGCGCTCAACGGCATTGATTATGAGAGTTGCGACAACAACATTGTTGGACAATACAAGAGACAACAAGTCCTAACAAATAAATTAAATGGCCACAAGGCTTGCCGCCAAGAGTGTCGTGACCTTCGTCATGCGATCTGTAGAGTTATTGGCCTCCTCATCCAACATAAACGCCATATACGTGCTGGCTGTTCGTCAGGCCAGTGCTTTGCCTGCGGCTTCCTTCAGATTCCACCTCGCGATAGACACCCTTGCCGTTAAGCTAACGGTTCCCCTGATCGGGTCCGTAGGGGACTTCCACCTCCCAAGTATTTGCGCCCT
This sequence comes from Deltaproteobacteria bacterium, assembly GCA_015228875.1. GTDB lineage: Bacteria > UBA10199 > UBA10199 > UBA10199 > JADGCS01 > JADGCS01. The sequence goes on from JADGCS010000202.1 coordinate 1,192, forward strand.
GCCGGGCGCACCAAAAAAAAGGCCCAATCAACTGACCGGGCCTAAAGTTTTTTATTTAAACAATAGCACAACTCACCAACACATTATTTTTTCTTTATAGGCTTTGTAATACAACTCGTTTTATCGGCGTTTGGTTCCTTACCAGCGGAACAGGCCTCACACAATGGTTTCTGACCTGCTGGCCTAAACTTTGGCCAATATGTGTTGCCTGTACATTCGCATTTGTTAGTCCGAGTATTGAGAGTCGTACCAGTGGGGCATGTACAACTATTCCCTGTTGCCACATTGACAATCTGGGTTGCGGGACATGTTAGGCAATTAGGGTTAGTGCTGGTACCTGCATTGTATCTATTACTTGGGCACTCGCACGTGTTTCTCCTCTTGTTGTATTCGGCACCTCTCTGACAATTACACGTTGTTTGTGAGCTATTTGCAGTGCTGTTTGCCGGACAGGCCACACAAGCAAATCCGCCAGTGGTTGATGTATTTGTAGAATTAGATGGGCAATGACATAAATTATCAGAACCAAAAAGAGTCCCTGCTGGGCATTGACATGCAGAAACCGCACTATTCCAAACCCTGCCTCCTGTGCACTCGCATGAATTTGATGTACTGTTAAAGATCATGTTCCCCGGACAACCACATGAGTTGGTTTCTCTATTATAACTTCTTCCTCCAGAACATTCAAAAATCCTTCTGGCTCTATTATAAGTTGCCCCATCTGGAAGCGACCTGCACAACAGAGCTGGAGTCGCCCCAACATCATAAGTCCCCGGCGCACATTCACAGCCATTCCACGTTGCATTGATAACAGTCCCTACCGGACAGGTCTGACAACTAAAACCGCCAACAGTGGATGCATTGTAAGTAAGAGGTGGACACGCGCATGAAGTTCCGTCAAAAACTCCGTTCCCTTCGCACGCACATGTAGTTCCGTTAAAGACCCTGCCTCCTGTACACTCGCATGAACCACCGATAAAGCTTCTGCCACCTGTGCACTCGCAGGAATTGCTTGAGAAATTAAATATTCTGCCCCCTGTGCATTCGCATGTCCTAGCGGCAACATTGTAGATTCTGCCATAAGCACAATCGCAGGTCTTTGTATTTCTATTGAAGATAGCACCGCCGCCACAATCACAGCTTGATTGATTACTATTGACATCTGAACCGCTTGGGCATGACTGACAATCAAAACCGCCAGAGGTTGTTGATGCGTTGTAGGTATTATCTCGACATCTGCAGCCATTCCATTCATTGTTAATGACAGTCCCTGCCGAACAAGTTCGACAACTGAAACCACCAGTAGTGGATGTATTGTAAGTAAGAGATGGACACCCGCATGAAGTTCCGTCAAAAACTCCGTTCCCTTCGCACACACATGTAGTTCCGTTAAAGACCCTGCCTCCTGTGCAATCACAGCCAGTTTTGCGTTCATTAACTGTACTGTCGGCAGGACACATCGTACATCCTTCCCCACCAGAGCCTGACTCGTTAAAGGCACCTTGTTTACACACACACACATTTTCATCGTCATTAACCTCAGCGTTTTCAGGACACTCCACGCAATTAATAACCGCACCCGCAGGCGCCGCATTGTAAAAATTATCTTCTATGGGGCACCGGCATTCATTACTATTTTTATTAAATACTGCCCCGTTCGGACATTGACAGTCGTCATTACCACCTATTTCTCCGGTATACCCTGGGGTCTCGCTTGCCAAAGCAGTGCTCCCCCCGGGACACTCCTGACATGGCCCGATCCCATCATTCCAAGTGTTACCATCGCACCAGTCGCATTTGCCATAATTACGCGCATCTTCACCATCTTCAGGATCATGGGAAGCCTCAAAAAATCCCTTTCCGGGTGTTACGGGCCGGTAGGCCGCAACACCACTCTCTTTGTAGACGGGGCAACCTCCATCGCCAGGGACATTATCCACAGGGGCATCGGTTGTCAGATTCTCACAATCAATGCATTTAATTTGATTGATTACAGCCGAAATTTCCTTAGCACCTACGCCACCGCTATTATCTTTGCAGCAGAAGTTTCTTAGGGCCGTGCCCCCCGCTGATGTACACATATCGTATTGATTCGGTGGTAGATTTCAAAAATGTGTGCAGGCGGGTGTTTTTTCGGAGCTGGTTGTACTTTTATTGCAGGCACAATGTACACCGAGGGTAAGAAAAAGGAATGAGGGGTTAGATCCCGCGGGGGCACATAGTTCAGGCTGATCGACTGCGTACACCCTTCCCCCAAGATTAATCACCAAAACCACACACACCACCCCAAACAAAAACAATTGCTTTTTAAGATTCATAATCATCTCCTAAAAAATATTTTTATTAAGTCATAGTAGGGGCGCAGAAAAAAAATTAAGTTGCCAGAACG
>JADGCS010000203.1 GCA_015228875.1 Deltaproteobacteria bacterium
ACCTCTTTTCTACGTGAGCGAGTGTCGTTGTTTTATTTTTTGCCATCTTGACCTCCGTGTTTTTGTCATAACCGGAGGCATAGCAACTTTTTATTCATGATTCACGCAGGGTCACCGGAAGGACACCAATGATCTGGCCCTGCATGGCAAGTTGAAGGACGGCATGCTTATCTTTTCCTGCGGCAAGACGCAGAAAAAGGGATGTCTGCTTCTGGCGCTGAAGTTCGGGAACCGACCACTTTTCACGAATGGCCTGCTGTTCGTAAAAACCGCGCTCCAACTTATCGTCTATCTTGAGTAGCTCAACGTAATGGGACCAACTCAATAAGTCAGAAGGCTTCTGACTTATTGGATAGTTGAGGTACAAAAGGCGCATATATACAAGATTACTGCGGCTAAAACCCTTGCCATGGCGCAACTTTAGATCGTGGCTGAGGTTTGTGAGAAGGGCCTTGCCATAGTTGGCCCTGACCTTGCCGCCCTGTTCAAATTCCACGATGTCATGGCCAATTTGCCAATAAGTTTCGGTGATGTGTGTATTGACGGCTTGGTGAGCACGCACCTGGCCCGTGGTATAAACCTCTGAAATACGCCCCAACAGCCGCTGGTATTCAGAATCAGTAGTGAGTTTTGTATTCATGATGTTGCTCATTTCAGTTTTTTGCCCTATCCCAAACTTAACTCGAATTATCAACAATTTAGCAGACGTTAGGCTTTAAGTTAAAAACCCACATTTTACCCACCCATACCCCAAAAACGGGACAAACAAGGTCCCTCCCATTGATATTCTCAAATTTTTAATTTACTGTCCGCCCCCAACACACAAGGAGCCTCCCCATGCCCAAAAAGAAAAAACCCCTACACCGCAACAAACAACTCATCCGCGCCTTTTCGATCCTTAAAACCCTGCTTTACAAAAAATCCACCACGAGTATTGCAAAACTTTCAAAACAATTTAAGGTTCATCCAAAAACCATCAGACGGGATTTAAAGGCAATTGAAGGGGCTGGGTTTAGGTTAAAGAGGACTTATAAAGACGGCAAAAGCAAGGGCAGGGCGTTGACGCGGGCTTTGATATCTTTGAGGCGGGGGCCTTGATGATTCTTCGGTCGTCGTGTGCCCTTAAGTTTATAAGCTGTAAACCTTGTATTTTGGATACCGAAGAAAGCTTATGCGCCGCCTTTGTCTGTCGTGTTTGCCTTTTTTCGTTTTGAAAGTTTTTTAGCATCAATTGCAGATTCACAAAGACCTTTACGAGCGGCCAGCTCCCGAGCATGTTCGATTGCTTGATGCAGGCGAGTTTGTAGCAATTTCATTGGTGGTAACTCGGTAAGGTATTCGCTGACACGAATGGATTTGGCATCGAGCTGTAGGAGTTCTACTTGCTCAACATCGGCAGAAGCACAGAGAATAAGACCGATGGGGGATTTTTCGCCTGGTGCGCGCTCATATTTATCCAGCCAGCGAAGATAAAACTCCATCTGCCCAACATGGGCAGGTTGAAACGATTCCAATTTTAACTCGACGGCAATGAGTCTGCAAAGATGCCGATGGTAAAAGAGCAAATCAAGATGAAAGTCGTCTTTGCCCACACTCATGCGCTTTTGCCGCGCAACGAACGAAAATCCAGCCCCAAATTCCAAAAGAACCTCTTCAATCTCACGAAGAATAGCCTGTTCCAAATCTCGCTCGCTGTAGGAGCCTTTCAGCCCGAGAAAATCAAGAAAGTAAGGATCACGAAAAACAGTGTCGGGCGTCACACGGCCATCGCGAAGATTAGCGATCTCTGTAGAAATGACAGCCTTTGTGTTTTTTGAGAGGGCAGTGCGCTGAAACAGCATGCCACCAATTTTTTTTCGAAGAGTGCGAACATCCCAACGCTCGATACGGCACATCTCAGCATAAAAATCACGGGCCAGCGGGTCTTTGATGGGGAGCAAAGCATGGAAGTGAGACCAACTCAATTGTTGTGACAGTGTTACAACAATTGCTTCATCAGGGAATGTCTGTGAGAACTGGATCATCCGAGCAACTTCTGCGTAGCTGAAACCTCTCCCAAATTCAGCCGTCAATTCTCGTGACACTGTCACGAGAATTCGTTTTCCATAAGCTGCCCGAGCATCCTGTAGGTTGTCCTTCAAAAGGCGGCGCCCAACATGCCAGCAGACCATGGTGTGGGTAGCATTGGCCACGGTAGCAACGCGTTGACGAGCCGCTTGGATGAGATGGCGAAGATCTGCAAGAAGTGCGGTTTCATTCACTGCGCTTACGGAGGCCGTGTTGTTGCCCATCTCCCCCTTTTTCAGCCGGAGTGATTGGTTAGCAGTCTGCCTACCAATTTTTCTATTAGGCCGTGTGAGTTGTTTTTTGCTCATTTCGTCAACCCCCAATCATCATTAGAAAGCGCTCGGTGCCACCATTTTAGTTTCTTATCCTATCCCAAACATAATCACAATTATCAACAAGTTAGCAGACATTAGTTTTTATAAAATACCGTATTACATTGACCCATACCCAAAAAAAAGAAAAACCACCCCCTCACCAACACCTCATCCCATCCCTCTCCCCAAAACTCGCCAGACACTTGTGAGCCCCATCGGGTTTTATCGTCACAGAACCCGAAACTCGATGCCACTTGCCAGCCGAATCTTGATATCTCGCCACAACGCGGTGGTTGCCTTGGGGCAAATCAATTGTAAAAGGGATTTCTCTGTTGCCCGCAAAGCCCGCAATGGTGACCTCTGCCCACGGAGTGGCCCCTACAAAGAGTTTGCCGGTTTTTAATTTTTCAAGATTAACGGTATCTTTGTATTCTGCTTTGTCGGGCGACAATACAAAACTATATGATTCTGATTTATAGCCCTTTTGCGAGACAAAGATTTTAAACTCCGCCTTGTCGGTTGTTTTTTTGATTTCAATTTCATTAACACCAAGGCTTCCGGTGCCAGTCCACTCCTGGCCGTTGTATGTAATTTTGATAGAAGAAGAGGGAGCTGAGATTTTAATGTCTGGTTTCCAAAAACCTGTGTTAACAGCATCATCATCAATCTTTTCTTTTTTTGTTTCTTTTATTGGTTCTGGTTTGGTTATTGTCGTAACAGGAACCGCTGACTCTTCTTGCTTTTTATGAAAGGGCCTTGAGAATGATTTTTTTAAGACTCAAATCCAGTTTTGAATCTGACAGGGCGGGGTAGTCACCTCTTTTGATATTCTCCAAAACCTTTTCTTTTTCAGTTGCCACCTGCATCCGCTGTGCCAGCAAAATCTCTGCCATTACAAGGGCCACACCAAAAAGGTCAGACCTGTTATCAATAACTTTTCCCTCAAGATGTTCGGGTGACATGTAGGCTATTTTGCCCAGCAGTTTTGAAGACGCGTCTTCTCCTGTATGCACAATTATTCTGAGGAACTTTATCAAACCGAGAATTTCATAACAACCAAAAACAAGGCAAAAAAAACAAAAACCTTGTCCGCAATTGCGCTGTTCATCTGAAATAAACACAGGAAAATCGCCTCTCGGCGGG
>JADGCS010000204.1 GCA_015228875.1 Deltaproteobacteria bacterium
TGCCCCTGAGAATATGAAGTCAGATGGTCTTCCCATAAAGAAATATAACCGGTTGTGGTGGCAAAGATGATAGCATCTTTGTTGGAGAGTTGATCCCAGCCCGCTTGAAGGAATGCCTCGCGTATGGCCACGAGTGACATGATCAAAGGGCGGTGTTTTTTGGGGTCTTGATAAAGCGCGCGACTTGTCTTTTTAAAAGGTGAATCCTGCAGAAGGGGTTCTGTTTTGGCAAGCGCCTCGTCGGTAATGAGCCCAAGACCATTTTTTATACCAGTTTGCCTTTGAATGACACCCTGCCAGAGGGAAGGAACTCCAACACCGAGGCAGTGCAGGGCCCCAAGTCCTGTGATATAAACTGGAGCATCATTTTTTTTCATCTTCAAAAACACTCACCGAAAACCGCGTGTTAAAAGCTGTTAACCCCTGCGGGATTCGATATAATCGACGACTGTTCCAACTTTCTGAAACACCTTTTTGCCCTCTTCTGCGCTGTTGATTTTAACACCGTATTTTTCTTCTATACCTACAACAATCTCTAATATGTCGATTGAATCCAAGTTTAATCCCTCTTCAAAAAAAGAGGTTTCTTCTGTTATTTCATTCGGGTCAACATCCTGCAGGTTAAGGCTCTCGGTGATGAGATGGGCAATCTCAGAAACCAATGGTGCTCGTTGTCTGTTTTCTGGCATAAATCCCTCCGACAAAAAATGACTTGCAATCTGACCGGACACATAGGAAACAACGCGTGTATTATCAAGGGGGATCACAAGCAGTATCGTGTGGCATCGAAAAAACTTTGTAAGGAACTGGTATTATGTTCATGTCTAGGAATTTTGAAGTCAATCGAGCGCGGACACACTCCCTGCGAAAAAGAAGAACTGGGCCGCGTCAAAGTCAAGTTAGTAACTTGTGTTTTCATGGTGCCTCCTTCAGGATGGATCGCACCGTTTTGATTAAGTCTTCCTTTGGCAGAACCTGCCCCTCTGTCACCTCTTCTGTTTTCAGAAGGGTTTCTTCGTGAGGAGGATTCCTGCCTTCTAAGCTGCGACCGGAGGAGTTTGTATCCACGTAGCCTAGCGGATATTGCTCAATTTCCAATACACGACCCACAATCTGTTCGGCCCATGAAGGGCTTTTAATGTTTTGTTCTATACCCGCCACAAGGGCGCTTTGGTATTGCGCGAGAGGCAGTTCTACAAGGGCGTAGCAATCGTAGCGGTAGCCAGAGCCTGCAAGCATGGGGGCCATCTTTTTTTCGTAATAATATTTGTTGTGGGTCAGACCCTGCACCGTAATCAGTCCGGTTGTGGTCTTAACAACGTGGGCAATCTCTGTATCGGTGACATTAATGCCTGTGCTCGCATACACCAAGCTCGATTCCACAGTCTTGTTGATTGATTCCATCATCTTTGCCTCGGCAAGTGTGACTGCCATTTCTAAACCCTTACCCAAGTTAGGGGCATCGGTAAACATGCCAGAGGCGTAAAAAAAGCCATTTTTAAAGAACATGGGTCTCTCAAACACCCACTTGGGTCGTGCCCCGCTTTTAAAAACCACTTTTTCTTTGCCCTTGCTCACAGAGTAATTTGTTGGATTAATGCGTGCTGTGAAGCAAGAGGTGGTCACAAAACAAATGAGTATGATCGTCAGTTGTTTTATTATAGATTTTTTATACAACACGAGGCGCCTCCTTATATAGTGCCTGTCGGGAAACGCCCTGTTTTGAAGTAAAACAAGCGAATCGCCATCGCGAGCGGTACGTTGCGGTGGACATGACGCCTATGAGAAAGTGAGTCAATAAAAAAGACTCCCCCCTTAGCAAAGAGAGGTCTTTTTTGCTCATGGTCTCCGTGGTCACTTATCAAGCAACCAACTTCGACAAGTCTCTTCTTTAGGTCTCGCAAGCACAATTAAAGCAAGAGTGTTATCCATAGGGGGCTTATTGCGCTCTGTATAAGGCGACTTTGGAGTCTCTGAATTTTGATCCAACGTCGCATCGGATGGGGCGCAATAAGCACCCTGTGGATAACACGTCCCACGTAGCGTCATCACATTTTTTGTCAACCCATAGGTCTCAGTATTCACGGTACTTGCTGTATCTTTTATCATCAGAATAATACTGATCAGTATTTCCTACACGCCTATTTGAACTCTCTATCCCTGGTCAGACCAGAGAATGGGTTACGATACATTTCAGGAAATAGAAGGGGGGCTAATCGGAGTCGTGAACTATCATTCGTTTATAGCGAATGTGTTACCGTCATGTATGAGCTCTCTCCCTTCGCCTGTAAGTCCGTTTTTCATCGTCGAACAGATCGGGCTGATGAAAATGTCTGCACTTACAAACCTGATACGCTTGTCAATTTTGACATGTTACATCTCTTCTCCTGTATGCTTCGTTGAAAGGTTGATATTTCTTCCCGCTTTTAAAAACTCCCAGACTCAATAAAGCTATTTTACGACTCGTCTTGTGTCTCGCATGAGCCTCCGTGTCCCCTTTTTGTTTTACCAGGTACTCGTAATAATCATTGATGGGATTGTGTCCTCCAATCGCTGCCATGGCAGCTGTCTTGTAAACTGATTTCAGTTTTCTGCAAAAACGTGGGTCTTTTTTCCCATAACTTTTGTTGCCGCTGACTCTGTCATGTTTGATCAAGCCGCAGTAACTCAAGTACTGACCACCCTCTACAAACCGGTGTGGACTCACGACCCTCGTCACAATCTGAACCGCACCAATTAAACCTATCCCGGGAATACTCATCTGGTGTCTAATGGCGGTGTATTGTCTGCTCAGTGCCTTGAATTCGCTGAGATACGCTTTTCTTTGATGTTCATTGCATTCCAGCTGTGTTGCTATCGAGTCGAGAACATGCTGTTCATATTTGTCCTTCAATCGAAGGTTCTTGACCTTTTCTGACCCTGTCAATCCACTTCCGCGCAACAATGAATACTGCTGATTTTGCAGACACACACTTGCCTGGACCAGGTCGTTATAACCGCTGGTTAGTTTGCGTAGATGTGAAAACTTCTCAGACGCATGATAAACTTCCTTCAACAGATTTGCCCTTAACAACTGCACCAGCTTGCCGGCATCTATCGGGTCTGTCTTTGGTCCTTCACTTAAAAGTCGGTTCCGGTGAGGATCACAAACGATGATCCGGGTCACGGCATCTTTTAACTCCGTGTACATCCATTGGGCCACCGTGGTCTCTTCAAAGGTTAAAACCACTGTCCCTTTCAAATTTTTCAAGTATGCCACACAGTTCCCAAGATCACTCGGGACATCAATCACGCT
>JADGCS010000205.1 GCA_015228875.1 Deltaproteobacteria bacterium
TATGTCAGGATTGGCGGACCTGCCGAAGTCTTTCTCATCCCGCAATCGAGAGAAGCGCTGATGATGGCGGTGCGCGTTGCGCTGGATCACAACATTCCCTACTGTTTTCACGGTGCAGGGGCCAATAATGACAAAAAAAACACCAAAAAAAAGACCCACAACCGCCATCTTGATATGGTATATTTTTAATTGTTTTTCACTGGCTTTCATGAATATCAAGTTACATTAATCAGCAATCAAACAGGGTCACCTTTGGGCCGCTATTGAATAATTTCAATAATTCTGTCTTTGCCGGGCGCCTTCATCTGCAGTTTTTCGATGGCAAATTTTTCAATCCTCTGCGGCGAACTCATGAGTGACAGCTCCATCTTGAGTTTTTTATTTTCATTAAGCAGCACCTGCTGTTCGGCCGTGTAATCATTAAGCTCGTAACCAATCTGCACAATCTGTATGCGCGACCAGATATAAAACAGCGAAAGGGCAACGATGAATGCACCAAGCAAAAGCAGCCTGATGAGCAGTTTGCTTTTAAAAGAAAACAGCTTGGGAAACGCGTTTTGCTTGATCACCGCCCTGGCATCACCAATCTGACTAACGGGAATAATGCGATTCATCTTCACTCCAAAAAACACGTCAATAACAAGTTACTCACTTGACTTTGATGCCCCGAAGGACATGCCCGCGTCTTCATACACAACTGACTGACGCGCATGATTCACGACCCCTCTTCGGCCTGCAACACCCTCATTCTGGCGCTTCGCGAACGCTGGTTTGACAGGATCTCCTGTCTCTCCGGTTTAACAGCCTTTTTAAAGGGCAGCGAATACAAACCACTTTTTGCCAGCTCTTTAAACTTGGTCTTGACCAGCCTGTCTTCTCCCGAATGAAACGCGATCATCACAAGTCTTCCCCCCGGATTTAAAAAACCGGGGGCCGTTTTGAGAAGCGCTTCTATTTCTTCATGTTCCTTGTTGACGACAATTCTTAATGCCTGAAAAACTTTTGTGGCCGGGTGAATTTTTTTGCCTCTGTAGTATTTTCCAAGAACGCGTGAACACAAGTCGGCAAGTTCGTGAGTTTGTGTGTACAAAACATTTTTTTTTCGGTCTGCGATAATGACACGGGCCATCTTTCTTGCTGCCCTTTCCCCGCCATGGTAATAAAAAATATCCGCGAGTTGTTCTTCGGATGAAAACTTAAGAATGTCTGCGGCAGTTGTCTGAAGTGTTTGATCAATTCTCATGTCCAGAAAAACATTCTTGAGTGAAAAACCAATTCCCAGAGCCGCATCGAGGAGCTGTGCGGAAGAAATACCAAGATCTGCCAATATGCCGTCAAAATGAAAAGCCAAATTGTCAAAGATCTGGGAAAAGCGGCAATTAAAAACACTCACACGGTTGTCTGTAAATCTTTGTTTTAAGCTCTCTGCCGTTTCCCTGTGATAATCACAAATCAACAAGCGGGCCTCTGCTGACAAGCGCCCGAGTATTGCTGCCGCGTGCCCTCCCAGTCCTCCTGTACAATCAAGGTAGCAGCCGTTTGGCTTGATATTTAAAGCATCAACGGCTTCCTTAAGGAGTACGGGGGCGTGCACATATTCTCCTTGCGAGCGTGTTTGTCAGTGGTACATCCTGTCGTCATGGCCCATGGGTTTTAAATAACTTAAGATCGCCTCCGAAATTGTGGCATAATCTTCCAGAAATTGATCAGCCCCTGTAAAACGAATCATCTCCTTGACCTCATTTTTTAAACTCACAAGTTTGATGTCTCCTTCGTCTTCACGAAAAAGCGAGGCTTTTTTAACAAGCCTCTTAATGACAAAGTAGTGAACGTAGTCGACCGAGGCCATATCGATAAGGATTTTTTTGCTGTTGGAATTTTGAAATGACCTCAAGGCGGTTTCGATGCGATCCATCTCCATTAGAGAGACTTCACCAAACAGGTGTAAAATTGAAATATCGTGAACTTTAGAGACTTCCATCTGTGCTCCTTAATAACGATCAGGCTTTTTGATGTGTCAGATTCCAAGCTCTGCAAGTTTATCCTGCATTTTCTCCAGATCATCCTGACTTGATTTAAAGATTTCTGACCAGCGTTCCAATGACCAGATTTCGATGCGCTTTGTGATGCCCACAAAAACGAGGTCTTTGGTAATGCCCGCATATTCCCTTAATGTTGGTGGCAAAAGAATCCGGCCCTGCTTGTCTATGGGGCACTCTGTCGCGGCAGAAACAAACACCCTTTGGAGTGCTTTCACCTCAGCCTTTAACTGGGGGAGCGATGCCACACGCTCCTCGATGATCTGCCACTCTTTAAATGGATAGGCCCACAAACAATTATCAAAATTTGTTATTATAAGACGTTCGTCGTAGTTTGAAGAGAGAAGCTCACGAAACTTTGAAGGGATCGATACGCGCCCCTTTGTATCAATACTATGTTCGAATCGTCCTCTAAACATATAAATTCAAGTTACTAACTTGACCTTTACGCGATTGAGTTTTTCTATTATGCGAAGAATACACCCGCGCTCAATCAACTTTAAAATTCCTGGATACTAAATTATTTTCTTTAAACAAAGTTTGTAAATACCACTTCATCCCACTTTTTGGGATTTTACTCCATTTTTTTAAAGTTGGTCAAGTGATTATTTGGCGGGTGGCTAGAGATTTAACTGTTTGATTTTTTTTTAGAATAGTCGTTTTTTGATCAAAAAGGAACGATCTTGTTTTAGGATGAGTAAAACATTAATTTTGATTATAAATCAAATAGATATAGCTATTGTCGCTTTGTTTAAAAAAAGAGGGCTGCAAACTACCGAAAAATAAAAAAGTAAATTAATTCCCCCACTAATTTTTCGCATACCTATCCACAGACTGTCCAATATTTTACAATTGTGGTTTAGGGCGTCAAAATAAAGGCGGGTAAAAATATTTTGGTGTGTAGGAATTTTACATTCGCTTGAGCGCCTCACCAAAGATAGCAACGGTCTTTTGTATGTCGTCTAAAGAATGGGCCAGCGATATAAAACCAGCCTCAAAGGCGCTAGGGGCAATCATGATGTTGTTTTCCAAGAAATAATGAAAAACTTTTACAAATTTTTGAGCGTCAGCGCCCCTTGCAGAATCAG
>JADGCS010000206.1 GCA_015228875.1 Deltaproteobacteria bacterium
ACAGATTATCAGAGTTACAATCGTTACGCCTACGTCAGAAATAATCCCTTGAAATATGTCGATCCTTCTGGACATAGCTTTTGGAGTTGGTTTAAAAAGATAGTTGGTGCGTTTATTGGCGCGGTAGTGGGGGTTGTAGTAGGGATTGCCACGGCCGGTCTTGGTGCCATTGCGGCCGCTGCATTGGCGGGTCTTGCGGGCGGTCTTGTCAGCGGTGCTGTTGCGGGTGGGCTTAAAGGTGCCCTCATGGGGGGTATATTGGGCCTCTTTGGCGGCGCCCTGGGGGGTGGATTAAGCGAGGTCCTCACACAAATTGGGGGTAGTCGGCTTGGGTCCTTTCTCATCATGGGTGCGGTTGGCCTTGGCCTAAGCGTAGCCAACGACGGATGGAAAGGCATCATCACCTTCGGCGTCGGCCTGCTTGGGGCCTATGCCGGCGGCAAGATGATGGGGAAAAATGTTTTTAGCTTTAAAAAATCAGGTGGTGAGGGGTTGGATTATGAGTATAAGAAGCAGAAGGAGTATGGGTTTGATTATAAGAGTGAAAGCAATGTTGGAACAAACTCTGGTGGCTCCAATGGTTTAGTGAATCCTGTTGGTGAAGGTTGGACAGTAAATTCTGATTATGGCTGGAGAAATCACCCTATCAGCGGCACAATGAAATTTCATAACGGGTGCGATCTCGTCAACATGGGCGGCACTACTAACAATGCTCCCGTATATGCGTCCGCAAATGGGATAGCACATCTCACAAAAATGGGAGGTTACGGCAACCAGGTTATGCTCAAAACAGATGTCGGAATGGACTTTTTTTATGCTCATTTATCAAGCGTATCCGTTGCTGACAACCTGCCAGTTTCGGCTGGTCAGATTGTTGGTTATGTGGGAAGCACGGGTTCATCTACAGGACCACATTTACATTTTGAAGTTTTTGTTAATGGGTCCACAACAGATCCTACAGAACATTTTCGGTGGAGATAATAATCATTCGTGCTTTTTTATCTTGTGAGGTATCTATGTTAATTTTGAGAATGGTGATTTTGTTTTGTTTGCTCTTTCTAAGGGACGCCAATGCCGCCAATTTGCTGCAAGCAAAAGACTATAAAATAATCCTAGAAAAAAATAATGTATTTCTAACTGACAATGCTTGGGCCCGTGACAGTGAGTCTTTCAGATTTTTTGACTATAACCTGGCAACAACAGATTCCAGCGGCAAAGAATTTGCACCTGTTTACGAATTTAAGATTGATACCAGTAAAGTGGTTTTAAAAAATGCGCAACCAGGTGGACTCATAAACACAGACAAGCAACTGGTTGCATCAGAACAAGGGGACAAAGAATTTAGAGTTACAGGTTGTCCCCTGTCATGTAAGCTCGAAATTCATGAAACCAGCAACTCAAAAAATTACGAGTTAAATGTTTTGACGTCAATAAAAAAACAGCTCACAATATTGGTACCAACATGGTCTCCAGATGCAAACTGGATTGCTTTTCTATCACCAACAACAACTGAAAGACTGATGGATGTTTTTGTTGTGCGCGTGTCCGATACTGTCAGAGAAATAAAACCTATTGGACAAACACATATAATTGCAACTGAAGATGAAAACACTTCGTATATTAATTGGTCACAGGATAACCGTCGATTCTACACAAAAGACAGTTTTGCTGTTTTTTCAATAGATCCTGTCAAAGAACTTTATAGACCCCAATCCCCTTTATTACAGGACGTCTTTCAGTTTAATAATCCATGGAAATGGTCGTCCGATAGCCGCCACATTCTGGCCTATGTTCCTGAGCTTGTTGATCCAAATTGCTCAAAACAAGAGGATATTGGTATCTGCGACTTAAAAATAAATGTTTATGTTATTGACACTGATACAGGAGACACACAAAAGTTGTTTATAAAGCATGGTAGTTTTAATGACCTCAAAAATTTTTCCGCGGACTTCTCCCCAGATCGTCAGTTTATTGTGTACGCCGAAATGAAAAGTTTATTTATTATGAACATTCAAACCAAAACAGCAACCAAACTTACTAAGAAAGAAGATGATTACTCACATCCATCGTGGTCACATGATGGAAAAAAAATTATTTTCAATGTTAAAGATAAAGGGGTTGGCTTAATTACGGTTGAATAATGTATCCACAAGGCCCTACTAATTGCTATCCTTCCCCAAAATATAATCCGCAGCCCTCTGCGCCTGAGCTGCTGCAAAGATAAGCCAGGTCTTGTTATTCTGAAGGACCTTTAACCAGCCTGCAATGTAGGCGGCGCTGTTGTCGATTGTTGCCCCATCAATGCCGGCCTCGGCTGAGAGGTATGATGCACAAAATTCAGCGATCAATTCTTCTTTGGAATATTCGTGACGGTTGTAAGAAAATTCTTTTGTTAAGGTGGGCCTGTTTAATCTTGTTTTGGCACCTGTCGCGTGACCCATTTCATGGAACAGCGTGCTGTAGTATCTTTCATCACTAAAGAACAATTCTCTTGAAGGCATATTAACGAGATCTTTTGACGGGAGATAAAAGGCCCTGTTCTCTTTGTGCTCGATAACTGGTTTGTTGGGCATGTTATCAACGATCTTTTGAGCGGCTTCTATGGGAGAAAATTCTCGTTTGAACTCGTCAGTTTTAAGATGATCAATGTTGATATTGTCGCACTGTTCGACATTAAAGACCGTGTAATATCTTAAGAGATGATAAATACTTTTTTCGTGGGCCTCGTTTAAGATACAATCACCACCCTCTTTTTCGATGTACTTCCAGAAAACGATAGGAAACCCGTGCTCACCCTTTTTGACAGAGCCACCAAGGCTTACAGCCTGTTTGTAGGTCAGAAAGTAGGGATGTTTGAAGCCCAGCATGTTCAGGATGATGTAATTGATACCGCGATAAGGCTTTTGAGATATCAAGTTACACGCTGGTT
The DNA here is from genome assembly GCA_015228875.1 of Deltaproteobacteria bacterium. Lineage (GTDB taxonomy): Bacteria > UBA10199 > UBA10199 > UBA10199 > JADGCS01 > JADGCS01. Next base: position 2,930 of record JADGCS010000206.1, read on the forward strand.
TGTGTAAATTGTGCCAGGGCATTTTCCAAGGGATGACACCTGACTCAAGTTTTTTAAAGATTGTATTGTTAATAACGTCAAAGACTGT
>JADGCS010000207.1 GCA_015228875.1 Deltaproteobacteria bacterium
CAAAACATCCCAGAGCTGGTACTGACAGTTGCATTTTCCCGAAAGATGGTCCTTCCATTTAACTTGAACGGGTTGAGGATCAAGATACCCCTCATTGTTAAGTCGTGTTTCGTTTAACAGCGCTTCTGCCCAGTCCCGCAAAGGCCCACGCAACCATTGGTCTATGGGAATCCCAAACCCAACCTTGGGTCTTTCTATCAATTCTTTGGGAACATGTCGATAGAGAATCTGCCTTAAAATCCACTTTGTCTGTCCGTCTTTTATCTTCAATGACTGCGGAATCCGCCACGCAAACTCAACAACGCGGTGATCAAGCAAGGGAACCCTGGTTTCAAGCGACACACCCATGGCAGCCCTGTCAACTTTAACAAGAATATCATCAGGGAGGTACGTGAGCATATCCAGCCCCATCATGCGTTCTACAGGATTCAAATCCTTGAGTCTCACATCCAGCGACGCAAGCCTTGTTGCCGGTTCCAGTCCGCCCTTAACAAGAGCAGCAGGTTCCTTCCAGTGAGAAACAAGCCCCTTGTAGAGATCCTCCACCGAATCATGATGCAAAACCCCAGCGAGCTTGTGCAGTTTCTCACCCACATTGGTGTAGCGATATCTGCGCGGTGCAACTTTAAACAGAGGGCCTGCAAGGCCACTCCAGGTCTCGGGCTTCACCCCCGTAAGCACAGCGGCTGTTAACTTTCGCAGTGATCGTGGAAACGCCGTAACAGACCGCCAGATGTCCTGCGCCAAGATATACCGCTGATACCCCGAAAATAATTCATCGCCGGCATCTCCGGACAATGAAACCTTGACATGTTGCCGTGCCAGTTTCGCAACAAGAAAAGTTGGGATTTGTGAAGAATCCGAAAAGGGTTCATCATAAAGTGTCGGTAGTTTTGGAATGATCTCCCTTGCCTGCTGCGGAGAGACATAAAGCTCCGTGTGTTCGGTCCCCAAATGTTTTGCAACTGCCCGCGCATATTTTGCTTCGTCATAGGCATCTTCATCAAATCCAATAGAAAAAGTCTTGACCGGGCGTGTTGACTGTACCTGCATCAAGGCCACAACAGTCGAAGAGTCCACCCCTCCCGACAAAAAGGCCCCCAAAGGAACGTCGGCGACCATCTGCTGAGATACGGCATCCTTGAGCAGGCGTTCCAACGCATCAACAGCCTCATCGTCGGTGCCCATAAAGGGTTCCGCTACACCTGACAAGGCGGCCTCTACACCGCACCAATACTGCTCCAAACGCGGTTCCCGTTCTTTGTGCGAGACTGTCAGCACATACCCCGGCAGTAGTTTTGAAATCCCCTGATAAATGGAATAGGGTGCAGGGATCGCATTGTGGCGTAACAAAAGACTTAAAGCACCCCTGTCAATCTCGGCCTTAAAGGAGGGGTGCACGCGCAGGCATTTTAATTCGGAGCCAAATAAAAAAGTGTTTCCCTGCCATCCGTAATAGAGGGGCTTTTCACCCATGCGATCACGGGCCAGGGTAAGTGTCTTTGTTTGCTTATCCCACACAGCAAACGCAAACATGCCCACTGTGCGCTTTATTGTTTTCTGAATACCCCAGCAATCAAATCCAGCGAGCAGCGTCTCGGTATCCGAATGACCGCGCCACAGAGGCGCCTTGCCCAAAGACTCAAGCTCACGTCTCAGCAACAGGTGATTATAAACCTCACCGTTGTAAGCGATCACAAAACGACCGCTTAATGACATCATCGGTTGATGTCCGGCCGCTGACAAGTCAAGGATAGACAAGCGCCGATGCCCAAGAAAAATGCCGTACTGTTCATCCGTCCAAAAACCAGAATCATCCGGCCCCCTGTGGATAATCTTGTCGGTCATCCCTTCAAGAATCCGCTCTTTTTCGACGGCAGGTATCGAAACATCATCTTCTAAAAAACCCGCAAAACCACACATCAGCTTTTTCTCCCACTACCTGACAACGTTTTTCCCCAGATATCGGAGTAACAACACAACATGCGTGAAAGGCTGAAATTCTCAAAAACACGCTCCCTCGATATGCGTTTTCTTTCACTCCGCGCCGCAGGTTCTTTGAGCAGGGTCATTGCTGACGCCAAAGCCTCGGACAATGCCAAAGGATCCGAATGCGGCACAACCCAGCCGGTCTCCCCAACAAGACAAGCCGAGTCCCCAACATCAGTGACAATGCAGGGGATTTCGCAGGCCATCGCCTCGGCCACAACATTCGGAAACGCTTCGCTCACACTTGAAAGCACATGAACATCAAGGGCATTCATGACTGATCCGATATCCTGCCGGGGACCCAGTAAAATTATTTTTTCGCGCACACCATGTTTAACCAACAGATTCATTAAAACTTCGTTTTGCTCGGTCATGTCAGAACCAACCAACACACATGTCCAATCATAAAACCCGCTACGACAAAGTAGAGACAAAGCCGTAAAAAGATTGGAATGATCTTTATGGGGATCCCAACGGGCAACCATTCCCAAAAGAAACCCATTCGAATCGACACCCAGTTCCGAGCGAATCTGTGCCCCTGCAAGCGGATCGGGCTTTAACACATCCAGATCAAAACCGTTGTAGACAACCTCCATTTTTCGCTCGTTGTAACCAAGGCTCGCATGGATGGCAACGGCAGCCCGTGAATTGGTGATAATCTTGTCAGGTACTATGTGAGAAAGCCTGGCACACAACCATCTGACAAAAAAAGTCATGCGATGATTTTGAGAGACAAGATTTGAAGCACGCACCCCCCAGACCACATTTTTTTTTCCGGCAATCCTTGCCACCACCCCACCAACAAGATCTGCATGATACATCCATGTTTGAATAACATCCGCTTTTATTTCGCAGATCAATCTGTAGAGCTTTATAAGTTTCCCTATCGAAATACGGGTGGGCGACATCTCGAGGGTGTACACAGGAACTCCCGATGCAATAAGTCGATCGCCCTAAACTCCTTTGTCGACAAGAGA
>JADGCS010000208.1:0-475 GCA_015228875.1 Deltaproteobacteria bacterium
ATCAAGGAGGATAAGGCTTGAGAGGTCTGTGTAAGTTTTTCACGGCCATCTGTGACAGGCAGACCAACGATCTGCAGGAGAATCATTTTTGAGGTGCTTTATGAAAAAGATTCACATTGTGCTTATCATATTACTTGCTATACAAGTTTTTGTTTTTGCAGCAGGCCTGGTTTTCACCGGGGCATCTCAAGAAAACGATCCTGACAAACCGCTTCTGCCACTCAAGACCCATGCTTTTGACATGATTGAGATACAGGATCAAAATACAGCTCTTAAGATCAAAAAAGACGGCGACAAATGGCTGCTCCCCGACGATCACCAGTTTCCGGCAAGTCAGGATAAAATAAAAAACCTGATAAAAGAAATCAGTGAAATAAAACAATCTTGGCCCGTGGGTCAGACAATGCTCGCGGCAAAGAAGTTTAAAAACACTGATGAAGCCTTTGAAAAAAAATTAATACTCATTTAAAACAAT
>JADGCS010000208.1:506-2873 GCA_015228875.1 Deltaproteobacteria bacterium
GACATCTCCAGGCTACAGAAAAGTCCATCTGCGCCTCGATAATGAGAAGGAAGTTTATGCCGTTAATTTCGAGAGTCACAAGATTCAAACAGGCACAAACTTCTGGCGTGACACTGATATTCTGGGGATAAAAAAAGAAGCGGTGAAGGAAATCACTATCAACGACATTAAACTTGTTCAGAATAACAGCGCATGGAAACTGCAGGGATTAAAAGAAGACGAAGATGCAATTACAGAAAAAACAGAAGAACTCGTCTTAAAAATCACAACATTGGGGTTTGCGGATGTCCTCGGCACCAAAGAAAACAGCGACTATAGTCTATCCCACCCCGCCCTTGATTTTTCGGTGCTAATAGACGACAAAAATGTATCTTACAAGTTCTCAAAGCACAAAAAAGAAAATCACTACGTCCTCAAGGTTTCTACGCTGCCGTTTTATTTTAAGATAGATGAAATAACAGTAAAAGAGCTTCTGGGATTTAAACGCGAGGTACTCGTTAAAAAGAAGTCACCGCCTGTCAATGAAACCGATTTAAAACCACAAGACGATCAGCCCGCAATCACTTCCCCTGATTGACCTGCACAGACAACCCGTTGACGGTCACAGAGGGTTTTCCCTTGATTTTGCACCCAAAAGGTGGCCATTCGGGGGGGCCGTCCGAAACGTAATTTTGGCCATTGCTGCATTTCCAGTCGAAGTTATCCCCGCCCATCAAGGTGGTATTCTTGCATGTGTAAGAGTGATAGTGGACAGTTACTTCCTGTGTTTTATACAAAAAACGCCCCTGAAGGCGGTATTTTTTACCATCATCAAGTTCATAAGGAACGTCCAGGAGTATTTTACCGTCTGAGATTGTGCAGGGGCTGATCCCTTCAATCTCGGCAATTTCCCCTTCTGACAGATCAACATCGCAACCTAGGCCCGATTGTCCGGAATGACAGTAAACGGTCATCAAGACCTCTGTCTTGTCCTGCTCCCAAGAGAGTAAAGTCTCCGGCTGACATGTCAAGCTCCTCTTGCCCGTGGCATTTTCAAAATCGATCTGATCAGGATGAACTGTGACAGTACTGCCTTCAACGCCCGCAAAACCTTGAGCGCTGTATTTGGCATCGGCCCTGTAAATATTGAGGGACTGAGCCGCAGCAAACTCGAGGACTGTCGTCTTTAACCCTTCGTTGCAAAATGTCAGACTCTGTGAATGACAACCATACAAAAAAAACGCCATACAGATTAAGACCACACCAGCACATCTGTAAATAATGTGTTTCATGGCATCTCCTTTTTTTCTATACTGAACGACATACATCATTGCCATTAATGGAATCAAGCGACGTCATTGCAAGAAGCGAAAGCTCCGCGGCAATCCATATCGGGCCCAAAAAACATCAATCAAACAAGACTTGAAAAATGGAGGAAAAAAGGACTAACAAGACCAACTCAAAGAGGGGGGGGCTTATCTGAGCGTAAAGGTGTCCCTTTTATGTGAGTAGAATAGAACAATGAAAAAGCCACTGTTTTTTATATTTGTTTTGGGCGTTTTTATATCTGCCGCTCTTGAAGTAAATGCCATGTCTGGTGCCCTTCCAGACCCTGAAGTTGTATTTTATGATCTCTTCTGGTTGGTGGCCCTGTTCTTTTTCTGGCCTCTTGGTGTGATTTCGGTGACAGTGGTTTCTTCTACCAAAGGATTAACACAATCTGCGCGTGTTTGCGGTGCTCTGGTTGGAGGTGTTTTTAATGCCCTTGGAATTATCAGCGTACTTGTTATGAACGATTATAATGGCGAGACAGCTCACGAGTCTTTGTTCTTTAAAATATCTCACGCATTATTGGTGTTAAATGTAATTTATTATATGGTTCTTATGCAAAAAAACAAGATTAAAGCTCTATGGCGGAGGTTAACGTCATTATCAGATTGACATCTATTGTGCCTCATGCCGCAGCCATAAGTTAATCATAAATTAATTTTGGTAACCAATGATAGGGTTCTGACTGAGTACCAAATGCAGGTCATTAATCTCATCGGAATTCCTGAGTCAGTGTACAAAACCTGACGATCAACCGACGGGGCTTCTGCATTTTTTTAGTGCGGCCTGTAGGTTTATACAAATTCTTTACGTTTTATTTTATCAAGGACGATTTTTTCGGGCATCCAGGGATCATCGGGGGCAACTGAAAAATACGCCTGCTGTTCGCAACGCCTTTTATTTTGAATAAGCCACTTCAGGATATTTGACAGCCCCTTGTTTTTTTTGTCCTTGAAAAAGGGATCGTTCTGCAGGGCATCACGTGCCTTTTTTAGGGCACGGCCTTCCTGAACGTCTTTTTCTCTCACAGGGTAATCCGGAAGATCGTATTTTTCTATG
>JADGCS010000209.1 GCA_015228875.1 Deltaproteobacteria bacterium
AATATGCAATGTTGTCTGCGTTAAGCAGCTCAAGGGGGTTGTTGATCGTGAGATTTTTTTTAAGCTCCGGATCAAAAAACAACGCAACCTCCAGCGTGTCGTCCTGCGGGTTGGGGTTGACCAAAAAAAGTTCTTTGGGCAGCGACGTGTTTCTATGCTGCGGCAGAAACTCCATGAGTTCTTTGTGTTCGATGAGATAATCGTTTGCCGAAGTGCCAAGCTTGATACCGTAGATCGATTCGATTTGGGCCTGGATGGTTTTGATGAGATCCATTGAGCGTTTGTCTGTTAATCATTGCACCGTCTGTGCTGCCAGGAGGCTGCCCGGCAACAGCCCTTCTTCTTCCAATATTTCTTTTGCCTTGAGAGAACCCGTCTTGATGTATCTGTCCAGCAGTTTAAGCAGATCCCTGTCTGTGCGCACTTCTGCTTTCTCACAACACATGTTGAGAATTTCAACCAGTACGGAGAACTTGACACTGAGTTCATAAAACATGTTGGCCATTGATTTGTGACTGCCGGTGCTCAAGTTTGCCAGCGACTGATAGGCCCCCCCGCCCATGTTGATATAGTAGCCCACATCGACAACCTTGTTGTAAAGCCCTTCGTAAAAAACACCAGCGTGGTAAAGTGCCGTGTCGGCCAGTGACTTGAGGTGCTTGAAGCGCTCGCCCTGTGTTGGCGCAAACACAGAGTCGTAAAACTTTAAAGCGAGCGCCCTGTATTCCACGTGCCCGTCTTCGCCTTTGTTAAAAAGATTGTCTGATCTGGAAAAATGGGTCAGGATGTGTACCAGATAAAATTCAACGTCCTCTGAGATGTTGATTTTCTGCTGCGTCAGCGCTGTTCTAATTTTTTCACGAAAAAACTCTTCAAGGACAATTTTTTTTGCAGCATCGTTGTCCATACAATTTTATTGTAGCATAAATGATGGGCTTGTCTATTGATTATCACGATTGTCGTTTTGGATATGACACCGGTGCCATGCGAGGGATGTTATTTTATTATGACAGGAATTAACAATGCTTAACAGGGGGCAACAGGGCTGTCATCAATGAATAGTTTTTTGGATGTCATTAAAAGACATGCTGTGCCAAAAAAAGCCTTGATGATCTGGTTTGCAAGCACCCATGTCAGGCTGGATGCGAGCAGCAGGGATTCTGGTGTGGTCAGGCCGGCAAAGAGCGGGCTTTGTATAAGATTTTTAAAAAACGCGATAACCAGGAACTGTCCTGTTCCCAAGCCTGCGGGGGTGATGGGCAATGTCGAAATACTCATGATGATCGGGCTGTAGAGATAAAACATGAGCCAGTCAATGTGAGCCTGAAAGGCTGTGATGGCAAGATTATAACTGCCGATGACCACGAGCACCATCGGCGCGCGATAAAAAAAGAGCGTGACGTAGTCTTTAAATAAAGCTTCCCGAAAAATAAGAAACATGTTGTGTTGAAGAAACCAGACTGCAATCTTGTATTTTTTAATACGGTTCATGTAGGGCTTGTCGACGTTGCGCCAGAAAAGTATCCACAAAAAATACCCAAAGTAAAAAAGCGGTGCGATGCCAAGAATAAAGGAGCGAATGTCGGGACCATCGAAGCTGACATCGGAAAAAAGCAGCGCAACAAGCGCACAGGTGAGCACAAGGATAAGATCCATGATGCTGATAAAGGCGAGGGTCCCCAGAGTTTTGGCGATGGATGAACCGTGAGTTTTTTTAAAATAGACGGCAAAAGCGCCCTGGGCTGCGTGATAATTGATGATCATGATGATGTAGGACACCCCCCTGACCAGCCAGCACTCTTTATGTGAGATGGGGTTGGAAAAACGACTGATAAATTTTTTGATGGTCAGGCAATCGAGGATGTGTACAACAAAAAAATAGAGAACAGCAAACAGGACAAACAGGGATACATTGGCAAACTTAAGAGAAACCAGAAGCTCCCTGGGGTGAATTTGAGAAAAAAGATAATAAAAAATAAAAAGACACACGATCCAGGGAAAAATTTTTTTGATTGTATTTTTCACTCAAGGCGAGTGATAGAGGAAGGAATGGAAAAGTGCAAGGCTTTGCTCTGTCTGTCTGTTTTTTTTATTTTCTTCAACCCATCCCTGGTCGGGGCTGTTGATGATGCCATTGTCGAGATCGACAAGATCATTATTGTTGACTCAAAAGACGAAGACACAAAAGGCACAACCGAGCCATCAACAGCAATAGGTCTTAAAGCAACAAGGCCGCAAACATCCACTGTTGCTGAGGTTGTGGGCCGTTCTGCCGGTGTTCATATTCAGCGCTACGGAGGACTTGAGGACGCAACTGCCATCTCGATCCGCGGTTCAACGCATGAACAGGTCAGTGTTGTTCTGGACGGGGTCAACATGGACACGGCATCGGGAGAAGGGATGGGTGTGGGCTTGATCCCAACCTCCTCTCTGGCCAAAATTGAAATCTTCAAATCGTTGACACCCTCCGAACTTGGCGGCAGCGCTGTGGGCGGTGTTTTAAATATCACATCAAAGGCAATTGAAAAAGGTCTGCATCATCGTTACGGGGCCGGCTTTGGGAGCTTTATGACCATTGACGGTCTTGCCGAGACTGCATACGGCGGGATGAATCATGATTTTCTCTTTGGTATTGATTACCGCCGCAGTCAGGGAAATTTTACATTTCAGGACAACAACGGCACCCCGCTTAATCCCAATGATGATCAACAGGTCGAGCGTCAAAATAACCGGTATCAAATTATTCATCCCTGGCTCAAATGGCGATACAGGTTGGATGCGCGCACGCAGACCACAATCACGGGGCATATGTTTCGCGT
>JADGCS010000020.1 GCA_015228875.1 Deltaproteobacteria bacterium
ACATTTATCGAAAACGCGAGGATTAAGGCCGTCAGTCTTAAAAATTATCTTCTCAATAAACAGCCATCGGGTGTGGCAATGGATGAGACATACATTGTTGCAGACGATTCGGGGCTTGAGTGCGAAGATCTTGACGGGCAGCCCGGTGTTCAATCGGCACGGTTTGCGGGTGAACACGCCACCGACGCAGAAAACAACGCCAAACTTGTTTCGATGTTTGCTGTGACCACACACCTCACGCGTGCGGCACAGTATGTCTGTGCGCTGGTCCTGCTGTTTCCAGACGGCAGTTCAAAGGAAATCATTGAAACCTGTCAGGGCTTTATTACGTTATCTCCCCAAGGGGATGGGGGGTTTGGTTATGATCCCCATTTTTATCTCGATCGCTACAACAAGACCATGGCCGAACTCCCCCTTGACGAAAAAAACAAAATTTCCCACAGAGGCAAGGCGATCAGAAAACTTGTCAGAATCCTGCAGGATGAGGTATAAGGCGGTATGAAAATAAAATTTATGGATAGAAATTTCAAAGTCGACAGAGCGCGGGTGCATTCCTCGCATGGCGGGGAAACTCAACCGCGTCCCCCAAGGGGATTTTCTTCGGGGCATCAAAGTCAAGTTAGTAACTTGTTGATCACGGTATTTTTTTTAATCAGTTGCACATTTAGTTTGGGTGTCTCTGCCGCATCCTCAGAGCAGGACCTCGAAACCCGCCACCTCAAAAGCACATCATCAGACGCCGGCAAAAAATACGAAAAGCAGATTGCAGGGGTTTTTATGGGGAGTGCCCCCATCATGAAAGACTGTCTGCCGCTGCAAAAAGACCTCTCCGCCACATTTGTTCTTTACTATGTTGTTTCAAGGGTTGGTAAGGTAGAAGAAGCCGTGTCTTTTCCCCAAAACGAGACATCAAAATGCATGGAAGACTATCTGCTCAAACAAGACTTTCCCCTCCCCAATGAGGTCTTTGTGGGAAAGATTCGCATGTCTTTTCAAAAGTAGAACCTTGGAAGGTTTTTTCTACGCGCCGGGGTCTGGCGCGTAGCGCCGGACATGAAATCATTCATGTCCGATCGCAATGCACCCCGCGTAGTATCTGGCGCACAGCGCCAAACATGAAACCCTTCATGTTTGATCGCAATGCACTCCGCTTTATGCGGGTTAAGGTTTGGGATCAATTTTGATAACTGTGTTGACCTTCGTTGCCGCCGCCGTCGGGGTCTGCGAAGCTGCCGTCTCCCGGCCCGTCAATTTTAATGGCTCCAAATTGTTCTGACGTGTCAAGATCTGGCTCTCGTGTGGTGGTGAGCCACAACCCCCTTAACAAAGAGGCATCAAATGATTCTGCGGGCGGCGCGTCTGTTACAGAACCGCTGAGGCGGCGATTAATAACAGACTTGAAGACAAAGTCTGCCAGTTGTTTGAGGGATATGCTTTTATGCGGTGAGAAAACAAGGAGGTCCCTTGTGAAGATTTTAAATTCTGTTTGAAGCCCCAGAGTTTCAAATACAGGGGCCAGGGCCAGGACCTCTATCGCGTTAAGCCGTGCGGGAGCAGACTTTATAAAATCGGCGAGGTGATAAAGCGCGTTTTGCAGAGAGATGACATGCGCGTCAGGGTCAACGCGGGGATCCACACGGTTGTCAAGGGTTACCTGTTGATTCACACGGTTGTCAAGGGTGACCTGTTGATTCACACGGGTGTCAAGGGTGACCTGTTGAAACGGGGGTGAGTCTGTGACCGTTGTGTTGGTTGTGTCTAAACGGAGGGGCTGTGTGTTTGCAAGCAAAACCGCGTTATGTGCAATGGCTGCCAGCAGGGACGGGAGCGAGCTGGCATTGATGGGCGGCGCCTGATGAACAGGAACTGGTTGCGCCATGGCTAATGGGGCCGCATCGGGCCGATCCGGACCTGCAGGGTTGATGAGGGTGAAGACCTGTGGTTCCCGTGATGACGCGGGAGGTGACGGCACATGCTCTGTTGGTGCTGGTTGCAGGCCCGTCTCTTTATTTAAGGGACGCGTGTGAGCTGTGGTATTTGGCCCTACCGTTGTGACAGGATGCGAGGCAGAAACCTTTGTGCCTGGTGTTGACAGGTTGACCGCGCTTTTTGTTGCAAAGGGTAAACCGGGTGCTGGTAATTTGGGGTTGTGCGCACGGGTGAGTATTCGGGTGGACTTGAGAGCACTCACGGGGATGCCACTTTGTCTGGTGTGGGATGAAACCCGCAACATGTGTTCGACGGTCCTGTCGAGCAGAGTCCTTGCTGTGGTGGACGGTGTCCTGCTGACTGCGGTTGCAGTTGTTGACACACCCAGGGCAAGTCTCAGTTTGTTGTTTAGTGTTGCGTGTGTGCTGCCCAGGGGTGTTTGTGGTAATGCGCGGGCCACACGGGCTACTGTTTGCGGTCCTGCCATGACAAAGTGCGCCCCGTGATCAATGAGGGGCACCGTGTGTTGAACAGGTACAGTGCGATAAGAACTGCCAGCAAACTCGGGGGTTGCGGGCAGGGCCATGCGGAGGGCGCCTAACTGGGCCACACCCTCAACGGGCGTTGTCCACCAAGGTGTTGCAAAGTTTGCAAGGTATGGGTGGGTCATTTGATGGGTTATCGTCGCGGTATACGGCATACAAACCCCTTGTTCTTCAAGTTACAAACCGGGTCAAAAAGGCGCGGGCACAGGCACCACGCATACCACAGAGGATAATTGAGGAGCGCCTTAAAAGGCAATTTTTTTTTTCGCGTCCCTGGCAAAGGTAACTTACTTGTATTATTTGTTTTTTCGAGTTATCTCCCTAAACCATCGCTCTGTTTATAAAAGATTGCAAAACCAGCATAAAAAAAACTCAGCGTTGTAACGCGCTATGTTATTGACCCCCGGGGCCTTCGAGCGTACTGGTCTTAGCCCATCTATGGCGTTGGCATCGGCCGTTTGGGCGTGAGAGTTGCTACAAAAGACCAGTATTTCTTTTTTTTATTGACGGACATGTTTAAAGGGGACGACTGCATATCTCTGATTTGAAATTTAACCATGATTGTTGTTAATAAAAGGGGCATTACAAAAATTAAAATGGCAACAAAAAATATGATAAAAACGTTACGTTCAAGGGGGCAGGTATTCAAAGTTTATACGGCGCTGATGGCCGTGCTTCTTATCACATCGGGCTGTGCAGGTACGACACATCAAAAGGTGGTGAGTGTCAACAAACAGCGACCAGAAACCATTCAAAAATATGAGCGCCCAGAGCAGATCCAAGCAAGCGACGCATCTCCATCAGGATCTCTTGTTTCCGAAGGGATCATAATGCTCAAAGAGAGCAGACACTCAGAGGCGGAGTGGCGGTTTGAAGAGGCTGTTAATCTCGATCCCGATTACGGGCCGGCCTATTACTGGCTTGCAAGGGCAAAATTTAGGCTCGAAGAGATTAAAAACGCCTTAAGTCTTCTGGAAAAGGCCGAGGCCTTGCTCAATAAATCCGAGGTCTGGATGGACAGGATTTACAAGTTCAGGTCATTTCTGCTTGCAAAATTAGAATGATATCTACCGCGGCACACCAAGCCAGTAGCGCCTTTGAGGGCTATCCACTTGTAATCCTGCGTAAATTCAGACTGATATTTCCACAAGAAAAAAAAAGGCCCCCTATTGACAATGTTTGGTTCGGGTCTATATTGCAGTCCGATCTGTAAGGCCCGGTAAAATATGTTTTTATGGGGCCGGATAAGGTTTTTTATCCTTGTATCGCGTTGGGCCGTTGGGCCTGGGTATGAGGGTAACATTTTGAACCTGGGCAGGATTTTTCTACCGGAGGCATCAATCAAGTCTCCGGATAAGGTGTGCTGCTTTGTACGGATGACGGATGATTATCAACCTCGGAGATACACTTCGAGCCGTAAACAACTTAACAATTATCAGGAGGTTTTAATGTCAAAGAAACTCAACATCAGACCTTTACATGACCGTATTATTGTAAAGAGGCTGGAAGAAGAAGAAAAAACAAAAGGCGGGATCATTATCCCTGATTCTGCAAAAGAAAAGCCGCAAGAGGCCAAGGTGCTGGCTGTCGGAAACGGCAAGGTTTTAGAAGATGGCAAGGTTATGCCATTGGATGTCAAGGTTGGCGATAAGGTTTTATTCTCAAAGTACTCAGGTACCGAAATAAAACTGGCAGGCGAAGAATATCTCATCTTAAAAGAGGACGATGTTCAAGCTATTGTCGAGGCGTAATTTAATTACAGGGAATTCAAAACCTGATTCTGATACAGGGCCTTGTTATGACGGCGGCAACGAGGTCGGCATCACAAAGGGTCCGTAAAAAAAACAGAGTCAGTCTTTGGTCCCGAAAAATATTGATGGGTTGTGTCGATCGTCTCGACTAAAGTCATCGATAGTTAACGGAGATAACACATGCCTAAGGAAATTTTATTTGATGAAAATGCGAGGAATAAAATCCTCATAGGGGTCAACATACTGGCCAACGCAGTCAAGACAACATTGGGACCCAAGGGCCGTAATGTTGTGCTCGAAAAATCTTTTGGTTCACCCGTGATCACCAAAGACGGTGTCACTGTGGCCAAAGAGATCGAACTCGAAAACAAATTCGAAAACATGGGTGCTCAAATGGTGAAGGAAGTTGCCAGCAGAACGTCTGACACAGCGGGCGACGGCACCACCACAGCAACAATCCTCGCACAGGCAATCTATCGCGAAGGGATCAAATTTGTTGCCGCGGGACACAATCCCATGGCCATCAAGCGCGGTATCGATAAAGGGGTTGCCACATTGGTCGCATCCCTCGAAAAACAGTCCAAACCTGTAAAAAACAACAAAGAGATTGCGCAAATCGGGACCATCTCTGCAAACAACGACGAAACCATCGGTAACATCATAGCCGAGGCCATGGACAAAGTGGGCAAAGAGGGTGTCATTACTGTTGAAGAAGCAAAGGGCATGGAAACCAATCTCGATGTGGTCGAAGGGATGCAGTTTGACCGCGGGTATCTCTCTCCTTATTTTGTAACCGATCCAGAGAGAATGGAATGCGTTCTCGAAAATCCTGCCATTTTGATTCACGAGAAAAAAATCACCAGCATGAAGGACCTTCTTCCTGTTCTCGAAGGTGTTGCAAAGATCAGCAGACCACTGTTGATTATTGCCGAAGACATAGAGGGCGAAGCTTTAGCAACCCTGGTTGTCAATAAACTGCGCGGGACGCTTCAGGTTTGTGCTGTCAAGGCCCCTGGTTTTGGTGATCGCCGCAAGGCTATGCTCGAAGACATCGGCATATTGACCTGCGGGAACATGATTGCCGAAGAACTTGGTGTCAAGCTCGATACCATCGGACTCGATTCGCTGGGAAGCGCAAAGCGTGTTGTGATCGACAAAGAAAACACAACCATCATTGATGGCGCAGGCAAAAAGAAAGACATCGACGCGCGTGTTAAAACCATTCGTGCGCAGGTCGAAGAAACAACATCCGACTACGATCGCGAAAAACTCCAGGAGAGGCTCGCAAAACTCGTTGGCGGGGTTGCTGTGATCAACGTTGGCGCTGCGACCGAGACCGAAATGAAAGAAAAAAAGGCCCGTGTCGAAGACGCCCTGCATGCCACAAGGGCTGCTGTTGAAGAAGGCGTTGTCGCCGGCGGAGGCGTTGCTCTGCTGCGTGCCGCAAAGGCTTTAAGTTCGGTTGAGACCCTGCCGGGCGAAGAGTTTGGTGTCGATATTCTTACGCGTGCGGTAGAAGAACCCCTGCGTCAGATAGCGCACAACTGCGGTATCGAGGGTGCTATTGTCGTCAACAAGGTAAAAGAAGGCACCGATGCCTTTGGGTTTAATGCCAACACCGAAAAATACGAAGACCTTATTAAGGCCGGTGTGATCGACCCCACCAAGGTGACGAGGTCGGCCCTTCAAAACGCGGCGAGCGTTGCGGCACTCATGCTGACAACCGAGGCCATGGTTGCCGACAAGCCCGAAGACAAAGACCGCACACCTGCAATGCCCTCTGGCGGCGGCATGGGCGGCATGGGTGGTATGGGCGGCATGGGTGGCATGATGTAATTCATCTGCCTTGTCTCCAAAATTAAGAATATTTACATAAAACCCCGCGGGGACAAATTCCCCGCGGGGTTTTTTTTGTTTCTCCTGGCACCGCCGTTTTTTTGGGTGATAAATGAGAGTTGAGAAAGTCTGCTCATCTTGCTAGTGTCATTGCGGCATCCCAAAACTTTAATGTATAGAACCTAAGTAGGTTTTCTCGACGCGCCGGGGTCTGGCGCATAGCGCCGGACATGAAATCATTCATGTCCGATCGCAATGTACCCCGCGTAGGATTTTCCGCTTTATGCGGGTTATGAATTTCAAAGTCGACAGAGCGCGGGTTCATTCCTCGCAAAATGAAGGAATTCAACCGCGTTAAAGTCAAGTTAGTAACTTGCAGACGACGGCGGTTTTACGGAGCGTCTGTACAGGGTGCGGACGCAGGCAAAAAAAAATGACAGGGTTGCAAAAAGAAAAAAAATGGTTCCTTGCGATAGTCGTAACTGCGGCATTGGGTATTGCAGTCTGTATTTACCTGACGCACATCCATTTTAAGGTGCACACAGGCGATGATGCTTATTCGAGCATCTGTAACATCAATGCAGAGTACAACTGCGATGCGGTTGCGGCGAGTGAGTGGTCCATTTTTTTTGGCATACCGGTTTCACTCTGGGGACTGCTGTTTTATCTTGGTTGTCTTGGATTTAGCCTTGTTAAACTGCTTACAAAAAAGCTGCAAAACCTCTCTGTGTATCTCTGCTGGGGCGGGGGGTGCGCTGTTGGTTTTTCTGTTTGTCTGGCATACATTTCCAAGGTGATGCTTGACACATGGTGCCTGTTCTGCATGGCAAGCTGGCTCTTGACACTTCTTGTTTTTGTATTCAGCATCCTTGCCTGTACCTTACCGGTTATCAAACATTTTGCAGTTTTTAAACAGGGGGCCCTGTGGGTTCTTCAAAGGCCGCTGAGGATGATTGCCGAAGTGGTCCTTGTTGCACTGTTTGTGTCCCTGGTGGGGTTTGCCTGGAGTGAGTAATTAAAACGCATCAAGGTTGAGAGGGACAATGCCCCCAAATTCGAAAAATTAAAAAAACAAATAGAGACCGCGGGTCATTATTATGGGAGTGATGCCCCCATCCTCACGATCACTGAATTTTCAGACTATCAGTGCCCGCATTGCAGTGTGCTTCACAGCCAGTTAAGAAAACTGGTCGGCGAGACCCACGGCCTCAAGGTGATGCACAAGGACTATCCCATGGATCACCAGTGTAATCCTGCACTCAAGAAACCCTTTCACACAGAGGCCTGCAAGACAGCTTTGTTTGTGCGCTGCGCCGGAGAGCAGGGCCGCTACTGGGAGGCCGCCGACCTTGTGTTTGAAAATCAAAAACAGCTGAAAGACCCGGAGATTTACAACACGATGATCCTTGCCCTCACGCTGGAGAGCAAGGCTCTTCATCACTGCATGAATGAGGACGCTGTGATCAAGGAGGCCCTGATGACCGACATCAAAGAGGCTCTGACACATCGGTTTAGAGGGACACCTGTGATCATCTTTGAGGGGACGGAGCAGCTTGTGTCAAACTGGGCGGGCGGGCGTTTGGGGCAGGTTGTCAGGGATTACATCAGAAAAAAACGATACCAGAGTAAGTAGTGTCTGTCAGAAAAAAACGATATCAGAAAAAATAGCGACAGACGGCATATCACGATTTTAAAGACTTTCAGCACATAAAAAGGGGACAAGACATGCTTGGCTTGGCAAAAAAAATCTTTGGAACTGCAAACGACAGAACCATCAAAAGATACATGCAGAGGGTTGTGTTTATAAACGACCTTGAAAAAGGTCTGCAAAAACTCAGCGATGATCAACTCAAATCCAAAACGGCCGAATTTAAACAGCGGTTGGGTAACGGGGCCCCTTTGGAAGATATTCTTAACGAGGTGTTTGCCGTTTGCCGCGAAGTGAGCGTACGCACTCTTAAGATGCGGCATTTTGATGTGCAGCTTGTTGGCGGCATGGCCCTTCATGAGGGGCAGATTGCCGAGATGAAAACAGGCGAAGGCAAGACCCTTGTGGCAACACTGCCTGTTTATCTCAACGCACTGGAGGGAAAAGGTGTTCACATTGTGACAGTCAATGATTACCTTGCCCGCAGGGATGCAGCCTGGATGGGGCGCATCTACAAATTTCTGGGGCTCTCAGTTGGTGTGGTGCACCACGGACTCGAAGATGCGGTTCACAGACAGGCGTATCAGGCTGATGTGACCTACGGGACAAACAACGAGTTCGGTTTTGATTACCTGCGTGACAACATGAAATTCTCTATCGAGCGCATGGTGCAGAGGGAACTTCATTATGCCATTGTGGACGAGGTGGATTCCATTCTCATTGACGAGGCCAGGACCCCCCTTATTATTTCAGGCCCGGCAGATCCCTCTACTGACAAATACAAAATAGTAAACGGCATTATTCCGGGTTTAAGAAAAGAAGACCACTACACCGTGGACGAAAAGGCAAAGTCCGTCATACTGACACAGGAGGGTGTTGCCGAGGTCGAACGAAGGCTTGGCATTGATAATCTCTACGATTCAAGAAACATAGAACTCAACCACCATGTGATACAGGCCCTCAAGGCCCATGTGATTTTTAAAAAGGATGTCGATTACGTTGTCAAGGATGGACAGGTACAGATTGTTGACGAGTTCACCGGACGCATCCTCCCTGGCAGACGATGGTCAGACGGGCTTCATCAGGCGATTGAGGCAAAAGAGCGCGTCAGGGTAGAATCAGAAAACCAGACGCTGGCCAGCATCACTTTTCAAAATTATTTCAGGATGTATAAAAAACTCGCCGGCATGACGGGGACGGCAGATACCGAGGCGCAGGAATTTAGAAACATCTACAATCTTGGTGTGGTGGTGTGCCCGACAAACATGCCCAACCAGAGAAACGATTACAACGATGTGATCTACAAAAATGAGGCGGCAAAATTTAAGGCTGTTGTCGAAGAGGTCAAGACGGAGTATAAAAAAGGGACGCCGATTTTGATTGGGACAATCGCCATCGAAAAATCAGAAAAACTTTCAAAGATGCTTACGAGAGCCGGGATTAAACACAACGTCCTTAACGCAAAACAACACGATAGAGAGGCAGATATTGTTGCACAGGCGGGGAGTCTGGGGGCCGTGACTGTTTCGACAAACATGGCGGGACGTGGGACGGACATTGTGCTTGGGGGTAATCCCGAATTTCTGGCAAAGGCCAGGATGAGCGACGAGGACAATCCCGAAGATTACAAAAAGCTCCTGGGGGAGATGCAGAAAAAATGCGCGTTGGAACAGAAAAAAGTTTTGGAAAACGGCGGGCTCTATGTGATCGGCACCGAGAGACACGAATCGCGGCGTATCGACAACCAGCTGCGTGGCCGAACGGCAAGGCAGGGAGATCCCGGCAAGAGTCGTTTTTATGTATCGCTTGAGGACGACCTGATGCGCATCTTTGGTTCGGAGCGTATTTCATCCGTGATGGAGCGGCTCGGCATGGGAGAGGACGAGGTGATCGAACACAAGTGGATCACCAAGGCAATCGAGAGTGCGCAGAAAAAAGTTGAGGGTCACAATTTTGAGATCCGCAAAAATGTTCTTGAATATGACGATGTGATGAATCAGCAGAGGACCACCATTTACAGCAGGCGGCGTAAAATACTCTCCGGAGCAAGTCTTGACGATGAAGTGACAGATATGCTCGACACCCTGATAGCCCATCTTGTTGACAGTGATGGTGTTGACAACAAAGGCGCTCTGGACAAGGGTCTGCTTGATAAAAATTTTTATGACCAGTTTGGTTTTCATTTTGAATTCCCCCAGGGAGAGATCAAACAGGAAGCCATTGGTCAAAAGATGTATGATGATGTCACCACCTATCTTGACGCAAAGAAGAAAAAATACCCCGGTGGGATCATGGATCAGGCGATCAGGTTTTTTCTTCTGCAAACCCTTGATGAACTCTGGAAGGATCATCTTTTAAGCATGGATCATCTGCGCGAAGGGATTGGCCTGAGGGGTTACAGTCAAAAGGACCCCAAAAATGAATACAAAAAAGAGGGCTTCGCCATGTTTCAAGAGGTGATCTTCAGGGCAGCCCAAAAATCCATCGAGAGAATATTTAAAGTGCAGATTAAAACAGAAGAAGAAGTTGCCCTTAAAGAAACAGACGAACCCAAAATGAACACAGGGCGCGGGATCAAACCCACGGCAAAGACGGGGACAATCAAAAACGAAGAGCCCAGGGTGGGCCGTAACGACCTCTGTCCCTGTGGTTCGGGAAAAAAATACAAAAAATGCCATGGTCAGGATGCGGCGGCATAACCACCCCCATCTGTAAAAAAAAAATAACATAACATAACATAACATAACATAACATAACAATATGTTGCACTAGGAGCCTGTCGGACAACTCCTGTTTCGGAGGAGTCCTGAAAAATCATGTCCCGTGACAAAACGTAAAGACATGATTTTTCAGGGTTTGAAATATTTTGCAAGCGGCAAAATTTTCAAACTTCCGGAGAAACAGGAGTTGTCCGACAGGCTCCTAGATAAAAAATCCGTGTTTTGATGTGCAAAAAAAAACTAGCAACACATGGCCCCACCCTGCCGATGACCTTGTCAACTAATTAAATGTTTAGAACCTTGGAAGGTTTTTTCTACGCGTTTCGGCATCAATTTTTGCATGGTGTCCATCCGCGTAGTGTCTGGCGCATGGCGCCAAACATGAAACCCTTCATGTTTGATCGCAATGCACTCCGCTTTATGCGGGTTAAGAATTTCAAAGTCGACAGAGCGCGGGTGCATTCCTCGCAAAATAGAGGCATTCAACCGCGTCAAAGTCAAGTTAGTAACTTGTTTTATTTTTTAACATGGCAGTCACAGCTCGACTCACAACTGTTGCCCTCACGACGATCTCTCAGCACGCCCTTCCGGTGGTTGTGCAACACCTTGAAGCACAGCCCGTAGGGACTGTTATTCAAACAAAAGATATCCCCGGCTCGCTTGACGCCGATGCCGTTCGTCGTTGCACAGTCCCTGAGCTTGAAGAAAACTTATTTCATTTAAGGTATTCAGCACAAAACCATCCCGCAACCCGCGCCTTGGTTCAAAGCCCTGCACCACGCTGGCACGGGCCATCGGTCTTTGCAAGCCGATGGGTAACGAGATTGTCTTCTGCCGTCACGGCCACAGGCATGGCCTTAGCCACCGGTGCAGGGTGGGAACTCGCCATCCCCGCCCTCCTCCTCGGCACCGCTGAATTAATACACCTTCGCGCAACAAAAAGGCTCACACAACCACAGCGCGCCCTTGGGACCTTGATAGATGAGGTCAAGGCAAGACATGCCGCAGTGAGGGCAGACAGCAATGCCATGGCGGCCTACTACTGCAAAAATCCGCGTGAATTTCTCGATCTGATAAAACACAAACTCTACCCCTATTTTACTGTTGCCATCAAAGAAAAAGAAGAACGGATAGAAAAATTAAACTCAGAAATAGCAGAGCTTAAACAATCACAATCAGCAATAAGCGCAAGGTCATATCCCGATGACATAACAAGGACGCAGGCCGCACAAATCATCAAAGATTGTGAGACACAAATTAAGGCACGCGAGATATTAATCGCACGCATCAAAGAAGAGATTAAAACAATAAACAAGATCATCGAGGGACTCTCCATCCTTGCCGGCCGCACTGTGGCGGCTATCAAGGTAATGGAGCAGGCACAAACAGCGGCAGAATTTCTTAAAGCACAGGCGGAACGCGTTGCACAAATGGGGGGTCGTGTCTTGGATGCTGATGATGCCAACGACCAACAAAATATCCAACTCCAGCGCGTGATCGGGCAATTTGTATCCTTGCTTGACAGCTTTAGAGTACAGATGACGGTCGACGCAGAAATGGCACGCGTCACAGGTGAGGCCCCAGAAACAAGCCCCGCGCATTTAAGACAGGCCATTGAAACGGCCGAAGGCATTATTGACGAGGCCATTCCCAAAACAGGTCAAAACCCCCTTGTGGTCACAATAGACAATCTCCCAAGTGGCGGCACATTTGAACTTGCGGGGATCACAGAACACGATGACACGTATGACCCCGCGGTCTATTGCCTGTCCGGCGAAATGGATATCAAGCACCGTCATTACAATCTGCTGGAGCCTTATGACAAAAGATCGGTAATCAGCCACCTCCTGATGGCGGGGCCCGCGGGCATCCCGGCACTTAAACAGATCATCGCATCAGAGACAGACCCAGAGATGTCTGATTCTTTAACGATCCCAAAGATCATTACAGGGGATCTCCCCATTGAATCCCCTGAGACAAATGCATTACTCAAGTCCAATTCTATAGAATTGACTGAGCTCGCAAGGGTCTGCGGCAGACACCCTTGCTCTAGGCTTAATCACATCCTGCGCAGTATATTGACAAAGGTTAATGACAGAAACTTATGTCATTATGAGGCCGCAAAGTCTTTAAGTGTGACGGGAGACTCACAGGAGCGCAAAATTTTTGGAGACTATATCAGGACAAGTCATGGTTCTCAGCCGTGGAGGCTCCAACCTGTCGCGTGGATCCATACCCTTGGCAGATGGGGCTACACGGGTGCCATCAACACACTCAAAGAATATTCAGTGGAACATATGACGCAAGGATACGACACGGGCGTGCATCACGCACTTATTGAGGCATGGTCTCAAAAGGGCAGGGAGGAATTGAAAAAACACCTTGCCCACCTCCTCAAAGGCGATAAGGACACACAATTGATAGCGACCCAAAACCTCTGGCGATTGCCCGGTGCAGAAACCCATGATAAGTTAGTCTCAATTGCCTTAAAAGAGACAGACGACGCCTTTAAAATTGCCGTCCTCTACTCTGCTATAAAACTCGAAGGGGAAATTTCTGATGTTGTAGGCATCATGGATGTAGATAAGGATCCAAAGATAAGATCATTGGCAGTAATGCTCATACAATATCTTCAACATGTAGGCGAAAACAGCGACGAAGAGATGAGTCGCTTACGACAGACATTGTTGCATTTTAGAAACTTAAAATTTAACACTCCTGGCAAAATAAATGCATCAGACTGGTTATTGCTGATAGAATTAATCAAGAGACTCCCGCCAAATGAGGCGGTGCGTGAATTGGCGAGCATGGTACAGTCTGGTAAAACAGACGTATGGCGACATATTCAGCAAATCACCGAGGCCCTGATAGACCTAAGCAAACACGGTAGTGCGGACTGGGACTGGGCCTACACCACAGCCCTGGAAATAGTATACAGGGCAAGAGATTGCGGCATCAACAGATACTTTGGATTGATTGCATTGGATCAAATGGATGAAATTGCAGAAGCCAAGTCTCAAGAAAAAATAATGAGCATTGATGATCCCAAGCAGAGGGAAATTGTTGCACAACAAGAAGAGGAGCAGAAACAAAGAAGACTTGCCGTGAGACAAAAGAAAGAACAGAGATTTTAAAAAAATCGAATACCACACCAGCAACTAAGGTACCAAGACAGATCACACCCCTTTTTTTTCTTGATGTTATTTTTTCATCACACAACATCCCCATTCCAAAGCATTTTGAGAAATAATGCGAAAAAAATCTGGCTCATGACACAATATCATTATTCCAAAGCATGGACAAAAATTCATGCCAAGGAATGATGTGTATTTTTTTGCCTTCGGGCGTTGAAACAAGACGCGGTCTTTTTTCAAGACACACCACATAAGCCTGTCTGGCTGGTGTTTGCATTAAGAGCTGTCTCAACCCTTTGAGATCGGACATTTTGATGTTGTCGGATATTTTTGCCTCTATATAAACCTCATCCTCGTTGAGAACAAAATCTACCTCGTGTCCCATTGTCGTGCGCCAATAGTTGATGTCGAATCTTTTTTCAGAATATTCCCTGTAAGTGGATATTTCGTGAAAGAGATAACTTTCAAAACTCAAACCGGCCTGTGCCCCTTTAAGTTGGAGTATCTTTGTTTTGGAGAGATAATTAGCAACACCTGTGTCAAAAAAATAAAATTTTGGGGTTGCAGAAATTGTTTTTCGATCTCTTTTTTTGCAAAGCGGCTCGATAGACGATGCGATATAAGTGTCTTTTAATATTTCAAAGTATTCTTTTACAGTTTTGGCATCCACTCCGCAGTCGCTTGCGATGTTTTTATATTCCACAAGCTGGCCATGCGAAAATGCCGCAGCCTCCAAAAATTTTGCAAACGCGGCGAGATTTCTACTGAGACCCTCGGCTTTGATTTCTTCGGTAAGATAATCGTTGACATATGCCCTGATCGCTTTTTCGGGATGACTGGAATCATAATGAGAAGGCACGAGCCCCTGCTGCAATGCGCGCAAAAGGTTAAATTCCGGGACTTCGGTGTAAGTGAGAGGGCGCATTTCATATCGCCATGCCCTGCCGCCCAAAAGGTTGGCTTTTTCTCTCTTTAATTTTCGCGCACTGGAACCACATAACAAAAAACTGATTTTTTCATTTTCAATAAGCCAATGGACCTCGTCAAGCAGCAGTGGAATTTTTTGTACCTCGTCAAGAATAACAGGTTGATTGCGCGCCGCAATGTTTTGTTCAATAAGCTCTTCCCGCAGTCTGTGGGGTTCTTTTAAATAATAAAGATAGATATCGGACAAGAGAAAATCGTACACAGGAGAATCCGGAAAGTGGTCTTTTAAATATGTAGATTTGCCCGTCTGGCGAGCCCCCCAAAGAAAGGCTGATTGCCCCTTTGGCAGGGAAATATTGATTTTTCTCTTATACATAACGGAACTAACTCCTTTTAAATCCAATATAAAAGGAACTTGCTCCTTTGTCAATTTTTTATAGATGGCGATTTTTTGCGTAGATGTATTAAACAAATAAGGACCTCCGTCAGCAAAAAACTTATGTATAGGAATTTCAAAGTTGACAGAGCGCGGGTGCATTCCTCGCAAAATAGAGGCATTCAACCGCGTCAAAGTCAAGTTAGTAACTTGTTTTTTTCTCCAAAATCTTCAAATCTCATATGAATAGCCATAATAATATGACATTATTAACTTTTTTTCCCCACTAAATTAATGCATCCAAAAATCATTTGTGACGCAACATCTCAATCAGCGTTGCGATATCTCGTACACAAAGCAGCGGGCCTTGATAAAAGTTCTTTAATGAGCCTATGAACCCAGAAGCGGCAGTCGAAGAATACAAGGCGACAGGAGATACGGGATTTAATTGGGTTCTACGCGACTTCCCGTGCTTCACCCGTTGGGTGAGCAACTTTGACTCTCCGAACCCAATTAAATCCCGTATCTCCTGTCGCCTGGCGTGGTTCAATTGTCGTTTGTAGGATGAACCAACTGCGCACACGGTGTTTTGAGGTGCAAAAATTTCTGATGAGAAAAAACTGTTACATCACGCTTTTCTTTTCCCTCGTCTGCCTACTCCTCTGTCAGCAGGCATTTGCCGGAAACCCCCTCTACATGAATCCCGACGGGACCCCCCTGGTCTGGGATACGACCACGCCCATTAAATACAAGGTCGACGCGCAAGGCCTTGGCAAGCTCTCCTTTGAGCAGTCATTAAAACTTGTGCAGGAGTCCTTGGCTGTCTGGGAATCTGTTCCGGGGACCGGGATCAAATTTGAATATATTGGAACAACAGAAGAGGCCATCACGATCAACAACTGGGAAGAAATTGCCGCCAATCATGTGTATGCAGAGGGGTATGGTGTGATCCCTGCAAACACTACGGATTCACAGGTGGAGCATTATCTGATCATTGGTTTTGACAACACCGGGGAGATTATTACTGCAAAGGGGAGTGGTGGTGCCTCCGGAGTGGCATCAATGACGGGGGTTGCGGGGACCCTTGAAAATCCCGAGTATATTATCAGTGGCCATCTGTTTCTTAACGGACTTTTTTTTAACGGGCGCGAGGATGACGGGAAAGATCTTGAACTCATCGACTTCATGGCGGTCCTTGTGCACGAGCTGGGACATGCACTGGGTCTTGATCACAACCTCTTTCATTATGAAATGTATTCAAGGATCATTAACGGGGAATACGACCCCTCCTATGCGCGGTATCTCCCCACGATGTTCCCGCGCTTTATTAAAACAACTGGCCAACACGTGATCACGCTCAATCCGGACGACATTGCCACGCTCAAGTGGCTGTACGGCGCAGAAGATTTTTATACAATATCGGGGGATGTATTTGATACCGCTGGCAACCCCAAGGATACCCTGCTTGTGACGGCGAGAGACACATCTTCATCGCTCTGCAATGCTTATGCTCAGGCAACCAGCGTCACCTGCTCGCAGATGAACTCATTGTCATCGGGGGAGGGCTTTAATTTTTACAACGGAAAATACTGTGTTGATGACGACATGCTGGGTTCTTATGTGATTCCTGTCCTTGATAACGGGGCTTATTCCATTGATGTGGGAGAGATCCCCACCCCGTTTGCATCGTCCATTTCAAAGTTTGGTTCAAAGATTCAACAGATCACCGGCGGGGCAGAGTTTTACAATGTGGGTGACGGGATCACAGAGGATCCGTACATGTACGACGAGGTTTATATGGACGGCGCGGATCTCGAAGATATCAACATCATGCTGGCATCGTCTGTCCCGAGTAGTGGCGAGCTGGAGAGGATTGATTTTACATATTTTGAAGAGAGCGATTCCTTTGGACTCCTTGATGATGGCGATTGTCCCGAACAGAGTTTCTACGATGTCGATGAGGTTGTTTACGGTGTCTCGGCGCCTGTTGACAGTGCCAACACTTCTCAGCAGGCACTCACCTGGCCGGGTTGCTCCTTGCGCGGGGGCCACACCACGGCACTTATGACGTCATCATCCCCTGGTCTTAACCTCGCCTGCGCGCACTCCCTGATTCTGGCCCTTATGTTTGGGATTTTGTTGGTTGCAAGAAGGGCAGCTGTGTCTCCTGTCGCTGAGCGCGGTTCATAAATGAATTGAGTTTAAAAAATCACACCCCTTTTTGGAGTGATCTCTTCCCAGAAGGCCTTGCCCTTTGGTTTGTAATTGAGCACATAACCCTCGCTGTCCCTGTCGACTGTTACCGGCTGCACCTTGATCGCAACGGTCCCCATCCCTTTTTTGGTATTGAACTGACGGCGTGTTCTAAGCGCCGACTGCACAATCGCCGATCGGATCGCATCATCGCGGCTTCCACCGACACCGCTGATGGCCCTGCTCCCGTAATAGTACATATCATCATCGATGCGGTGGACCACATGTGAAAACATAATGCGATTCTGATACAGGCTGGTGTCGAGAAAGTCATCGAGGTAGTTTCCAAATTTTTCTTCGTTTCCGCTTGTGCCGGCAATTTCAATTACGGCATCATGATTTGTGACTTTTTTTGATTCGGCACGACAGTGAGTTTGATCCTGAGGCTCAAATGTGACCCTGTTAAGCGTGGGAAACACGAAGAGCCACTTTCCCACAAAGACATGAAAAAATTCGTTGGGGGACTGTGTGAGTATGGAGCGTGTCCATACGGGAAAGGCCATGTGCTGTGCATCATCGTGTGTTGCGATATCCTGGTGGAGCGTTACACAGTCAGCAGAGCCCTTGTGCATGAGAAGGCCGATAAAGTTGTCGGGTTTTTCAAGACCATCAAGCACTACAGCGCCGCCTGCAAGTAGAAAGAGGCCCTGATCATCAAGGACCGAAAACAGGGCATCCGCTTCGGCCATGGTATTAACCTCACCGTCCACTTTGTTTAACATGCCTTGAAAGGCCTGGTCGGCCGCGGAGTAAAGGCTGTGTTGTCTCTGTCCGTAGTTTTTAAAGACATGGCGAAAGGCATCTCTGAGTTCCTGCATGGTCAGACGGTTGTCTGCATCGGAGACGGCCTTCAACCCTACAATTCGCCGGGCAACAGGATGACCGCCGTCAATAAGCCCCCGATCAAATCGATCGATAAACTGATCCAGAAAATTTGGTGAGATGACAATGTCGGACATATGTATGTGGTGTCTGTCGGGAAAGCCCCTGTTTCTCCGGAAGTTTGAAAATTTTGCCGCTTGCAAAATATTTCAAACCCTGAAAAATCATGTCTTTACATTTTGTCACGGGACATGATTTTTCAGGACTCCTACGAAACAGGGCATTTCCCGACAGACACTCTGTATGCTTTATGGTGTTAAAAAAAACAGTGTTCTTACTGCACCATTTTCATTTCAAGTTCCTGTTGTTTTTTGAGTTCCAGGATCGTGTTTATGCGTGCAATCTGCGCACTTGCCTGAATGGACTCGATGCTCTGCGGGTAGGTGCGGATGACCTTGGTAAAAAAGGCCACGGCATCTTCGAAAGAATTGAGGTTATAAAACGACAGACCCTGTTTGTAGAGGGCGGTGGGGGCCTTGGCCGATTTTGGTTTTTGGGTCAGCATTTTTTGATACTGTTTGATGGCCATTGCGTAGTCTGATTGCATAAAATAGGACTCACCAATCCAGAATTGTGCGTAGCTTGTAAAAATGCTTTTGTTGTTTTCGTCCTGAAATCTTGAAAATTCCTTGATGGCCTTGTCGTAACTTTTTGCATTGATGTATTCGAGCCCCCTTGCGTAGTTTTTATATTCTTCGAAAAGTTTGGTTGACTCTTTTGAGAGAAGCCCTTCGGTGACAAGTTCCTGCAGTTGTCCGGTGAGAATGGAGATCTGGTCTTCGAGGACCTGCATGCGTGTCTCGGTATCTGCGATGACGCGGCTTTGCTCTTTTATTTTTTGAAAATTTCTGCCCGTCTCTCCGCTGACCTCCTGAAACTTGGTGATGACCTCGTTGAGTTGATTTGTCATGGTGGCGAGTGTTTTGCCATGGTTTTCTACGGCAATTTTAATCTCGGTAAGATCGTAGCCGGTGGTCCCTTCTTCTGGCTCTTCGGATTCTTGTTTTGCGACAACAGAAAGCGAGATGGCAAAAAACAATACAAGCGATGTGAAAAATATTTTTTTGTTCATTTGATCCTCCTGATAAAAAATAAAAAAAAGGGTTTATCAGATGGCCCGATAAACCCCGTTAGAAACAAATGTATGCTTCACCGAACTCTTACACCCCAAGGGACACTCTTGAGACAGGCCCAAAGGGTACTCCCTTGGGAAGCGCGGTTGATCCCACACATTTATTACGAGGAGAACAACCGCACCCCGACAACCCTGAAGTTTCTCAACATTGAATTGCAGGGTCTTGTAAAGAGTCTATCGAAAAAGTCCGATTAGCGTCTAAAATCGGCGCGTCGATTTCTCTGCCAGCAGGATTCGTTGCCTTCGCCACAGACGGGTTTTTCTTCGCCGTAGCTGACGGTATTCATCCTTGATGAGGCCACTCCCAGGTTAGTGAGGTAATCTCTTGCTGCCTCGGCCCTTCGTTGTCCCAATGCCAGGTTGTACTCGTTGGTCCCCCTGTTGTCGCAGTTGCCTTCGACAGTGACACTAACACTTTGATTGTTTTTAAGATAGGCCGCATTGCTCTGCATTGAAACAGCGGCGTCATCTCTGATGTGGGCCTTGTCGTAGTCAAAGTAAACTGATTGAAGTGCGTTTGACGAAAACGAATCACCAATTTTTTTATTTTGACAATTAACAAAGGCAACGGCCACGATCACGATTACGAAAACGGATATCAGGTTTTTCATACACTTCCCCCTCTATATTATTGGTTTTAACCCCTTCGGGACTGTCACCAAAAACCGACAGACCCGAAAAGGGGCTTTATGATAATCAAACAACAAACCACCACAAACTTGACTCTAACTCCCCGAAGGAAGTGCCTCTGTGGTGCGATTAAAGCCACCGCACTCCAACCAGTTTTGAAATTTTTAGACATCAAAACACGAGCAGCACCTTTTGTTAAAAAGTCAGGTCTTGCCATGATTAATCTCCAAGGCGAAAATCTGTGCGCCTGTTTGTGTACCAGCAGGACTCGTCGTGCTTTGTGCAGACGGGTCTGTCTTCGCCAAAGCTGACGGTTTTAACTCTTGCCGGGTCGACACCATGGGTGACCAGGTAGCTCTTGGAAGACTCGGACCTGCGTGCGCCCAAGGCATAATTGTACTCGGTTGTGCCCCTTTCGTCGCAATGCCCTTCGATGGTGACGCTGTTTTTGAGGTGCCCGCCACGGATTGCCTTTGTGGCAAAGTGACGTTTTGAACGCTGCAGATAACGCACGTTTGTATCCATGATTGGAATCATATCGCTTCTGATAAATGATTTATCAAAATCGAAATGAATTGTCCTGAGAGCCAGTTTTTTATTTTGGTTGGCACAGCTTGCCAGTGAAAAGGCAACAGCCAATATGAGCACAATGCCCAATAGATTCTTTGTCTTCATTTAAAATTCCTCCTTAGTGTGTGTTGGTCAACTTGCTTATTAAAACAAGCCGGTTGCTTTATTTAATCAAATTAACTGTATTTTTTTATACAAATAAAATAATGACAAAACAGCAACGATGCAAACAAACAAATTTACCAACAAAGTGTGCCGTAGACTATAACGAGATTACACAGATCGTCAAGAAATCAGATGAAAATTTATGCATGGGAATTTCAAAGTCGACTGAGCGCGGGTGCATTCCATGCAAAACAGAAGAAAACAAGAAAGGTGCCGCGTTCCCCAAGGCATTTCCTTCGGGCATAAAAGTCAAGTTAGGAACTTGTTTATGAAAACTAACATCTTAAGAGTCTTGTTTGTTCAGTCAAAAATAGAAGGCAATCAGCCCTTGGCTGCAAAAAAAAATATTCTCAGGCAGATCAAGGCCAACCTGCATCACAAACCGCATCTTGTTATGCTTCCAGAGGTCTGTCTTGGAAGTTCTGTGTCAAAAATATGGCACGATTTATATCTTCAAGAATATGATTCTCTCATCATGGAATTAACAGCAATGGCCCAAGCCGAGGGTGTTTGCTTTTATGGTTCGGCATACAAAGCCCGAGATAAAGGCCTGCCTTACAACACCGCTTTCTTCATTGGTCCTGATCGTGTCAAAAAATCATACAACAAGATTCACCTCTTTAAATACCATCACGAACATAAAATTTATGCGTCGGGCGATAGGATAGAAATTTTTAAAACGCCCCTTGGGGTGATTGCGCCTCTGATATGTTACGACATCCGCTTTCCCGAGTTGATGAGGGAGCAGTGTTTCAGGGGGGCAAAAATGGCCCTCGTCTGTGCCCAATGGCCGCTCGCTCGCAGAGAACACTGGCTCTGTCTGCTCAGGGCAAGGGCTATTGAAAACCAGATGTTTGTGATCGCCTGCAACGCCACTGGTGTGGTCAACGAAAATATCAAACTGGGCGGGAGTTCTTGCATCTTTTCTCCGTGGGGTGAATTGATGTATCAAATGAGCGCGACACAAAAAACAGGGGTGATCGAGATAAACACAAACGCCATCGACGAGACCAGAAAGGCCTATCCATTTTTAAGGGACGCTCGCAGAAAAGATTTTCATTTTGGTCTTTAAGCAGGCAAATGGCGGTCACACTTAAAAACGGGTGTTGACCTGCTTACGGCTTTAACATAGCTGCTGTCTCCAGGCGGAAAATTCAACGGAAAAAACATGAAACGAATCATCTTTATTTCAAGGTCCAAGCTTTCGCAAAATTTGATGGAGATCATCATCAAGTCTATCAACAAAAAAATCGATTATAAACCGTTAAGCTCCTTAAAGGAACTCTCCAAGGCCCATTATTCGCGGCCCGTGCAGATTGTTATTGTGGATAACAATGCTGTCAGAGGAGAAAAAACAAGCGATACCGAATTATTTGGTGCTTTTGAATCGCGGTATTTTGTAAAGTCAAAAAAAATTTTTCTGCACACAAGAAAAGATGCCATCGACAGAGACCTGCTCGAAAGACACGGCTTTGGTGTCTTTCTCGTCAAGCCCTTTTTAACAGAAGAACTGATCGACATCATTACAACGGGTTGCTCTGAGTCTGTGTCGTAAGGACGGTACAGTTTCACAACGTGTGATCAGAGGAAAAAATATGAATCACCGCATTTCCCCCAGAAAGACCCTGCAGACAGGGGTTGTGTTCGAGGACGAGTTTGACGAGGACTTTCTTTACTTTATTTCGAGCGATATTTCTATTTCGGGAATATTCATTCAATCCAGGCTTCCCCTTAAGGCAGGGACAAAGGTTTTTTTAAAATTTTGTCTCTTCGTTGATGACAAGCCCATCAGGGTGGCCGCAGAGGTCATGCGGCAGATCATTCAAAAACGCGGCCCCGGCCGCAAAAAACCGGTGACCCCCGGGATTGGCCTCAAATTTACCGGACTCTCCCAGGAAGACTTTAAAAGGGTCGAAAAATTTATGGGCGGGGACTGACGGGGGCGGAAAAGAAGGAGCCACTTCAGGAGGTCATTTTGTTGTAGGCGAGCGTGCGTCTACATTTGAGTATAAGATTTTACCCACGGGGCTCCGAAAAAATCCCTGTCTTAAGCGATCTTTAAGACACCCTTATTCAAAAGATTTTTCAAGAGGATTTTTCCACTTTAGTCTTGGAAATCGTGAAAAATCAGCATCACTTGAGTACAAGGTGCAACCGTGCTCGACAGCAAGGGCCGCCAAATGGGCATCTGAGACAAGATTGGCGCTGGCCTGCCCCTTTTTCATCATTTCCTCAAAAAAAGACCAGTGATTATCGGTAGGCACAACGAGTTCTGTTACAGGCTGATCAAACCAGCTCTGAACACGCACTATTGCCTCTTTGAGCGAAAGAGGTTTTTCAAAAACCCTCTTGCTGGTGCCTATCCGAATAAAGGCGTTGATAACCTCCCAGCACAAACAAACGCGCTCCCCACCCGACAGACAGGCATCCCACCAGCCTCTGGCTGTTTTGTGAATGGGCGAGGTTTTATCCTCGGCATAAAGAAGAATATTGGCATCTACAAGAATCATCTTTGGTCTTCGCCCTCAATCTCCGAAAGCAGATGCTGAATATTATCAAGATTAATACCCTTTTTAAGACAAAGGGGCCTTGCTTCGGTTACATAGGCCATGGTTGCGGGGGGACTTTTCACCTGTTTAAGCCCAAGCCGCAAAACATGATTAACAACTGTCTTGAAAGGTTTTTTTAAGGTATTTGAAAGGGTTTTTATTTTTTGCGAAATATCTTCGTCAATTGTCAGCGTTGTGCGCATACATATCAATTGTACGCAGAATCCAGATTGATGTCGGAGCATAATTTGGTTTGATGCTAAAACATCAAGTTATGGACTCTCCATGACCACTGCCGTGGTTGCCCCGAATTTGCGGGGATGCTGTCAACTTCAAAAAATGGAGTTTTTCAACAGCCTGCCAGCAACGGTTCATCCCCGCGTGTGCGGGGAACATGGTATGGGTTTGACGGGAATACACATTTCCCAAATCTCCCCTGACTGGCACCCCATCCGGGGTGCTGATTTCGTTATACCCTGTACCGGTGATGTCGGCATTCGCAAGCTCATGCCTCAATCACCGGCTAATTGCTGAAAACCCTCCGGGTTTTGCCAAGAACACCCCAACGATCTCATGACTGATCAAAAAACAAAAATTACTGCGCCCGTCTTCAGATATCTGGACACATCGGAGAAATTTGCCTACGAAGTCCTAGGGTCCCTTGTACGACCCTTCTTCAAGGCATATGACCTCAGGGTGATGCGGCACACATGGACTCCCTCGGTCGTTGTCCGTGCCCACCCTGTATTGTTCAAACCACTGTGAATCCTGATATGTTTCCGAGCGACGTGCACTTTAAAAAACTGCATAATATCATCGCGTTATTGCTTGATTTGATATAAAATATGTCAGTCTGTGTGTGTGTCAATTGAAACATGCCATTGACAAGATGTTTCAATTGATACATAATACCACTATGCGCGCCAAGGCAAAAGATATGTTGTCGGTGAGAGAAGCGGCTGGGATATTAGGTATCAGCAGGACGCATGTCCTTCGCAAAATCAATGCAGGTGAAATTTTTGCACAAAAAGTGGGACGATCATTTATTATTAACACGTCGGATCTTCCCGGTATTCATAAGCCGCTCACAAGCAGGGATAAACAAGAGGTAGAAGCGGCGGTCGACAGAACATTTAAAGAATTTGAAACAGTCATTCGCAAACTGGGAAAAACCTGATGAGAGAACTGACTATCGACCACGTGGAATACATCGCGCATAACATGGCAAAGATAATGATGGAATGGGATGAGCCGATTCCCGATTTTCTCACACGTTTTCCGGGTAGACTGGAGAGTTGTTTAAAAACTCCGCTGCAGTCCTTTGGAAATAAAGATCTGTATCCAAAACTGGAAGACAAGGCGGCGATCCTGTTTTATCTCATGGTTAAAAATCATCCGTTTCAAAATGGCAACAAGCGCATTGCAGTGACCGCCCTTTTGACATTCCTTTACATCAATAGCAGGTGGTTATCCATTCAAGAGGACGAGCTTTATGAGCTGGCGGTGGATGTGGCAAAAAGCAGACCCGTTATGAAAGCGGGGCTGTTGATTATCATAAGGGATGTTTTAAAAAAATACATGATGAAGAGATAACAAGAGATAAACAGACGAGGCCCCGTCACAGTGTCTCTTTGATGAGAATTCCCTTGGGCAGGTGGTCTTCGATGAACTCGATCCATTTGACACCGTAGGAAAAACCCTGCTGTGCGATACGCACCACTACGGCCCTGCAGAATGGAGGGGTGTCTTCCCTCATGCGGATTTCGATAATTTGATTTGCTTTTAAATCGAGGTGCACCTCTATCAGGGCGCCGCCCAGGGATATATTGAGCATGCGGCCCTCCTTGAGGGTCTTGTCGCTTAAACCGATAAAAATGGACTGATCGACAGGCAGCCTTTTAAGGATACGCTTTTCTACATCAACACGCGCGGTCCCCTTTGTGTCATCATAACAGATGATAAATTTGTCTCTGAGTGTTTTTTTTTCTGTCATAATCAGCCCTCAGTTCCCCACCAACCACGAATTACGAACTACCAAATACCATCAGCCATATCAGTCCGAAGGGCTGATATGGCTGATCAGAAATTCCTTGATAAAGTCCTTTAAGTCCCCGTCGAGTACCTTTTGTGTCTGGGTTGTCTCAAAGCCGGTGCGATGATCCTTGACCATCTGGTAGGGGTGTAACACATAAGAGCGGATCTGCGACCCCCACGCGATGTCCTTTTTATTGTCTTCTACTTTTTGTTTTTCGCCCTTTCGTTTTTCTGCCTCCATCTCAAAGAGGCGCGCCTTTCATATTTTTGTGGCTGTTTCCCTGTTTTGATGCTGCGATCGTTCTGTCTGGCAGCGCACCACGATCCCCGTGGGTTTATGTCCCAGTCTCACAGCTGATGATGTTTTGTTGACCTTTTGCCCTCCGGCCCCGCCCGCTCGCATCGCTGTAAATTCGACGTCTTCGGGGTTGATGGTGATGTCGATGTCATCATCAATTTGAGCGTGCACAAAGACCGAACAGAAAGAAGTGTGCCTGCGGTTGTTGGAGTCAAATGGTGAAATGCGCACAAGA
Source organism: Deltaproteobacteria bacterium (assembly GCA_015228875.1). GTDB lineage: Bacteria > UBA10199 > UBA10199 > UBA10199 > JADGCS01 > JADGCS01. Next base: position 25,618 of record JADGCS010000020.1, read on the forward strand.
CGATGCACGCCGCTCTCCGCCTTGAGGTAGCCGTAGGCATAAGGCCCGTCTATCTGGAGGGTGACCGACCTGTACCCGGCGCCGTCACCCTCTGTGTAATCGATGATATGGGACTTGAAACCGTTCGTCTCGGCATAGCGCAGATACATGCGGCAGAGCATGTCGGCCCAGTCACACGATTCTGTCCCGCCGGCACCGGCGTTGATAGATATGTAAACACCGTTGGGATCCAGTTCTCCCGCAAGCATTTTGTCGAGTTGCGTTTTTTCGATTTTGTTTTGTGCGTCTGCGATGGCTGTTTCGAGCTCTTTTGCTGTCTCGACCTCTGGTGATTCTTCGTAAAATCCGATCAGGACCTCGATGTCATCGATGGATTTTGTAAGATTATAAAAAAGATCCAGCTGGTTTTTTATGGTCTCGAGTTTTTTGAGGGTGGCCTTTGCCTCTGCCGCATCCTGCCAGAAAGTTTCTTTTAAGGTATCCTGTTCGAGTGATTTTTTTTGATCTTCTTGTTTGTCGACGTCAAAGTGACCTCCGCAGTTTCTGGGTTTCGCTGACAAGATTTTTGTATTCGTTTTTAAAGTCTGCCATTTGATTATTTCAGGGATGATCCCTGAGTCCTTTATCTTGGGAGTCTGTCGGGCAACCCCCTGTTTCTCCGGAAGTTTGAAAATTTTGCCGCTTACAAAATATTTCAAACCCTGAAAAATCATGTCTTTACGTTTTGTCACGGGACATGATTTTTCAGGACTCCTCCGAAACAGGGGATTGCCCGACAGACTCCCAGGTTTATATGTTAAAATTCGATCTTCACCGGTCCAAGGGCGCATTTAACAAGGGTGTAAAGAAAGATCAACAGGCACAGGGAGACCACAGAGAGGGTCCAGCCGTCCCCCTTGCGGGTATAGTATGTATCGGCCGTTTCGATTTTGAGATTTTTGAGCAGATAGCTTGTTTTAAAAGGCTCAATGTGTGCCATCACGGCACCCCGCGGGTTGATAATCGCTGTGACCCCCGTGTTTGTTGATCTGGCCAGATACCTTCTGTTTTCCAGTGCCCTGAATTGTGAAAAGACCAGATGCTGATATTGGGCCGAGGTGTCTTCGTACCAGGCATCGTTTGTATAGTTGACAAGCACGTCCGCCTTTTGGAGCGCCCACTGCCGTGAGTATTCTGGAAAAATATCTTCAAAGCAGATTAAGGAACCAAAGTTTAAATTGTTGACCCTGAAAAGCGTGAATGCTTTCCCCGGATCAAACTCTCCCACACCCTGTGTCAGGCCCTCCATAAAGCCAAAAATGGATTTGTAGGGCAGGTATTCTCCAAAGGGAACGAGGTGGATTTTGTTATAGAAAGCCTTCATGTCCGCATTTTTGTCCGCAAAGACAACAGAGTTGTAGAGAGCGATTTTATTTTTGTTGTGTTCCGAAACAATGGCCCCGAAAAAAAAGGGTGTGGCGAGCTGTTCTTTGTCCAGAAATTTTTCTTTGGCAAAGGTTTCGAGCCTTAAACCAAAGGGGTACGATGTCTCCGGCCAGATCACGAGCTCTGCCTGATCTTTAACGGCAGTGCTTGCAAGTTTAAGATAGGCCCCGAGGTTGTCCTGCGCCATGAACGGGTCCCATTTTTGATCCTGTGGAATGTTGCCCTGAATCAGCGCAAGGGTGATGCTGTTTTTTGACTGTTTGCTTGTTTCATAATGTCGAACAGAGAGAAAACTGACATAAAGAGACAACACCACAAGAACAAAGACAACCAGAAAACGGGAGATCATTTTATCGACCTGTCGGCGGTAAACAAAGTGCAGCAGGCCGTCGGCAAATAGCCCGTTGATGAGATAAATAAAAAAACCAAGGCCGAAGACGCCGGTTGTATCCACCCACTGAAAAAAATGAATCCATTGTCCCTGTGAGTAGGGGGGAAGACCCCAGGGAAGGCCGTAAAAAGGGTAATGGGTGAGGATCACATCGTGGGTTGTCATGAAGAGGGGCAGAATAACAAAGAACGGTATTTTGACATGATTGTTGACCCAGCTTGCAAACCCGAGCAGCAGCGCAAAGACAAGACTCAAAATAATAAAAAGAAATGTCATGACCCCAAAGGCCTGAAAAAAATACAGGCCTCCGTATTTGATCATGGCTGTAAGCAGCCAGTAGAGCAGACCATAATGAAAAACCATGCTGCTGATAAAACAAAGAATGATCTTGTGCTTTAAACGGCTGCGGTGAATTCCGAGGACGAGAGGGATAAGGTGAAACCATGCCAGAAAGCCAAGGTCCGGGAAATAGTAGCCGAAAAAAACAAAGGGATGCATTAAAAAAGAGGCAACGCCCGTGAGAAAGACGGCGTTTAAGGACGACTGTGTGAATATTTTTTCTTTGTAGGTGTTTATATCTCTCAATCTAGTCCTTCGACAGTTTAATTTTTCCCTTCAATATCGCTCAGGACTAGTGCTGAGCATATAATTACTTTCATAAAGAGAAAGTAATTATATTGTCGAAGCACTAGTTTCTTGGAGCTGATTTGTAAAGCTTGCAGAAGACGGCCCTTTCGATGGCCTGCATTTTTTTTTCTTGTGCTTTACCTGCGTGATCGTAACCCAGGAGATGCAGGAGGGAGTGGGTGATCAAAAACAGGACCTCTCTTGACAGGCTTGTTTTTGTGACCATTGCCTGTTTCTTTACCGCGTCGAGATTAACAAGGACGTCTCCCAAAAACCTGTTGTTGAAAAAAGAAGGTCTGCCGGCTTTGCGCGGCGGTGTGTTGATTTGCGGAAAACTTAACACATCGGTTGTTTTGTTTTTGTTCATGAACTTTTTATTCTGTTTTTTCATGAACGCGTCCGTAACCAGCGTGATTTCTATACCCGCATTTTTGAGACCCAGCAAAGCGACCACCTTTTTAACGTTTTTCTTTAAATAAGGGAGAGATATTACTATTACTGGGCGGCTGTAATGGCTGATGATGTGAATTTTTTCTTTCTGCATTTTTATTGTTGTCTGTTGCTCCAAGATTAAGTTTTTGCCCGGTCTCCGGGTATTCGACCCGTTGATGATAGATACTGACAAGTATTTTGACAAAGGCATCCACAATGAGATGAAGGTCTCTTAATGTAAGATCGCATTCGTCCAACTGTCCATCGACAAAGTGAGCGTTGAGGAGTTTTTCGACCTGCACCCTGATTTTTTGCGGGGATTTGTCGGACATGGATCTGACGGCGGCCTCGATGGTGTCTGCAAGCATCACCACACCTGCCTCACGGGTCTGCGGCTTTGGCCCCTTGTAGCGGTAGCTTCTTTCGTCTATTTTGTTTTTTTCCTGAGTCGAGTGACTGCTGGCCTTTTGAAAAAAGTAGCCGATGAGTTTGGTTCCCTGATGCTGGGGGATAAAATCAGCGATGACGGACGGCAGATTGTATTCTTTGGCCATTTCGAGCCCTTCCTTAACGTGGGACTCCACGATCAGTGCGCTCATTGAGGGGGCCAGGGTATCATGGGGGTTGTGGTTTTTTTGATTTTCGATGAAGTAGACAGGTTTCTTCATTTTTCCGATGTCGTGATAGTAGCTGGCAACCCTTGCGAGAAGAGAGTTGCCGCCGATGGCCCGTGTGCCTGTCTCGGCGAGTGTGCCGACAAGCTGGCTGTGCAGGTAGGTTCCCGGCGATCTGACGATCATTTCACGCAACAGCGGGTGGTTCATATTGGCGAGTTCCAAAAGCTGGATGTTTGTTGTGTAATTAAAAACCGCTTCCATGATGGGAGAGACTGCCAGCAGCGTCAGCGAGGCAAAGACACCGGCGAGAAATGCAAAAAAACAGTTAACAAACACGGGTTGTGCGTTGATGGCCGACGAAGAGGACGCCGTATTGATGACAAACAGGCAAAGCACAATGATTGTATTGATAAGACCGAGGTACAGTCCCCTCCTGAGAACGGTGGAGCGTTTCTCTACCCCCCCGATCAGATAGGCTCCAAAGAGGGAGCTTAAGAAATAGTATGCAGTCAGCTGATAGTTTTGTTCGAGAAACAGTCCCGAAAAAAAACTTAAAACAATGCAGAAGACAAGCGTGATCACAGGATTAAGAATAAACCTGACGAGCATGACCCCGGCGGCGATGGGGATGGCATAATAGAGGGTGGTGATTTCAAGGTTGAAGGGGACTGAATCCTGTACACTGCTGCCGATAAAGCTGCCCAGCCTTAAGATGGCGAGAAACAGGATAAGAACCAGCCCAAGAAAGTTGAGATCCTTTCGTGTGGGTTTAAATGTTTTTAAACCCTTGAATGCAAACAAATACACAATGAGCAGGGTAGACAGGACGAGACAAAAGACCCCCAGAAACTTGACCATGATACTGGTCTGCAGCCTGGCCTTTCTGATGCCGTCCAGGATGGTGATGTGTCTTTGTTCGTAACGATCTCCGTTACGAATGATGATCTGCCCCTTTTGAAGTTTGTAGATGATGCTTTGCACGTTGTCTCGGGCCCTTGTTTTTCTTGAGTCGGTTTCTGTGGCATCGAACGTGACGTTGATCTTTAACATTTGAGGCACAACAACAAGGGCCTTCTTGATGGTCTCCGGCGAGATGAAATCGAGATTTGTTTGTTTTTGAATGGTGGGCAGCGCCGTTTTTTTATAGGTGCCCTGTGCTTCTTCGAGACTTAAAAAATTTGAGAAGTCATTGATAGGGTCTTCGCTGAGCCTGCCATCATTTTCATCGATGATTTTAAGCAGGATCCCGTTGTCTTTTCTTAAAAGGAGTTCGGCCTTGTCCAGGATAACGGGTCTTTTTTGGATGGGATCGGTGAGGGCTGTCAGTGTTTTTTCGAGTTCTTCTGAAAATTCGAGTTTTCGGACGGTGTTGTAGCCCTCATCGTTAAGGACCTGTTCGAGATTTAACAGAAAGTTCTGGCGCAGGGTTGATTCCTGCTCTTCTGTAAGTTTTGACTCGGTTGATTCTTGTTCCTTGTTAAGATAGCTTGAGAGTTCTTCTCGTGCCTTTGCAAAACTTTCCAGGATTTTTTGTTTTCTTGTTTTGGCAAGATTGGTGTCGAATTTGTAGACGGAGAGCGATTTTTTTTCGGCATCCTGTTTTAAGGTTTCTGTGGCCTGTGTGTCTGTGATTTCGTAATTTTTGTCTGCACGGATATCCTGCGAGGCAATACTCCCCTCGTGGATGTTGGACGGGAGACGATCGATGTAAAGGACCATCAGGGCGGTGACCGAGAGCGAGAGGAGCAGCACAAAAAGCAGGCTGACGGCCTTTTGTCCATTTTCTTTTATTTTCTGCGCGGCCTTGTGTTTTTTTGTTTCGAGCATTGTCTGTTGTTATCCCTTCGTGGTCTAAAAGATTTCTTACGGAATCCTTTGGGCCTTTTCGTACGCAGTAATAATTTTGGCAACCAGCGGGTGTCTCACCACATCGGACACATCAAACTGGTGGGTGTAAATCCCGTCGATATTTGCCAGTATCTTTAATGCCTGGATCAGTCCGGATTTTGTGTCCTTGGGGAGGTCGATCTGGGTGATGTCTCCGGTGATGACGGCCGTGCAGTTATCACCAAGTCGTGTCAAAAACATTTTCATTTGTTCACGGGTGCAGTTTTGCGCCTCGTCGAGGATGACATAACTGTTGTTAAGGGTGCGGCCTCGCATGAACGCGATGGGGGCGATTTCGATTTGTCCGCTTGTCAGCATTTTTTCGACTCGTTCGTAATCGATCATCTCGTGCAGGGCATCCATAAGAGGTCTTAAATAGGGGTCCACTTTTTCTGCGAGATCGCCGGGTAAAAACCCCAGTTTTTCACCGGCCTCGACAGCCGGCCGTGTGAGAATGATGTGGTCCACGTCCCCTTTGAGCAGCTTGTTAACGCCTACGGCCATGGCGAGGTAGGTTTTGCCTGTGCCGGCGGGACCCACACCAAAGACAAGGTCGTATTCTTTGATGGCATCGACGTATTTTTTTTGTCCGAGGGTCCTTGGATAAATTTGTTTCTTTGAGGAAATGACGGGTTGCTGATGCAGGATTGACTTGAGATCGGCGGTGTTGTCCTGTTTGCATATCCTGATGCTGTCTTGCACATCCTTTGTTGAAATATTGCCCCCTGCTGCAGCAAGATCCTTAAGATACTGCAGGCATTTCCCTGCCATTTCTATTTGTTCTTTTGTCCCCTCGATTGTAACATCGCTGCCGCGGCTTTTGATTGTTGCGGGTATGTTAAGTTCGAGTGTTTTAAGGTGCGCATCTGCGGGACCCAAAACTTGAAGGGCCCACTCGTTTTTTTCCAGACTGACAGTGTGGGATTGTATTGTTTTGAGAGGTTGTTTTTGCTGCATGGTATTATTAGAACCTTGGAAGGTTTTTTCTACGCGTTTCGGCATCAATTTTTGCATGGTGTCCGCCCGCGTAGTGTCTGGCGCATAGCGCCAAACATGAAACCCTTCATGTTTGATCGCAATGCACTCCGCTTTATGCGGGTTGTGGGGAGCCATTATCTTGCCCCCTGTCCTCCTTGTGCTGCCGGAGCATCTCCCATGACGGAGATCACAAATTCACGCCGACCGGGTGAGGGATCAAAATCCAGCGCAATGATATCATGAAAGGGCGATGTTAAGAGGCGCCCCTGGTCAAAGGCCAGCGTTAACGAAAGACCCACCGTTGCCGCCATGTGGTGAAAACAGTTTGCCCCGGTGTGCGAGCGTCGGCTGAGCTTTGTCTTGTCGGCAGATTCAAATTGTGCCTGAATGTGATGAAGGTATTCTTTCTGCAGTTCGGGGTCATTTTCCATGGTCATGACAGCCGTGGTCCCTTGAGTGGAGATGATGTGGACAAGACCGCTTTTGATTTTAGAATCGCCAAGGCAGCGCTTAACATCGTGGGTGAGGTTGAGAACCGCCGGAGAACCCTTTGCGTTTAAATAAGCCTTTTGTGAAAACACCTCCTTATTTTAGTAGGATTTAGATCGGGGGGCAACTGATGTTTTGGGATACAAGGCCTTGATAACACAGGCGTATTTTTGGAGGCGCGCATCTTGTTGATATTATTGATGTTAATTAATGTTGTGGCTTGGGCTTGGTGCCATGGGTGCCATGTACCTGGTACCTCACTGGTACCTCACCAAACAAGGGCAGAGCACGGGAAATCCTTGCGTTCCTGCGGATACGCCCGACGGAAACAGCTGCAAACATGGCAATGACAGCGGACAACATATACTTCCTGACTGATGTACATGTTGTCGGGCTTAGGTCCTCGTCACTACAGGATTTCCCGTGCTCTGCCCTTGTTTCCCTGTTTGAGCTGTACCATCAGGTACCACGTACAAAAAAAAACAATCTATCCGCAATTCTCGCAAAAAAGCCACCGATAAGAACCTTAGAAGGTTTTTTTATACGCGTTTCAGCAACAATGTTTTTTGAGCGGCCAATCCGCGTAGTATTGCCCGCTTTGTGCGCGTGGTGTATAATGAGAGGGTCTTATGAGCGCCTCTTTGTAAGTGCCGGTAACCGAAAACAAGGGTTATGCAAGATGAAAATAGTCTATAAGCCATTAGAATTAATAAAAAAAGAGCAGAAATCAACAGGGACTCAAACCGGTAACTTTGATGACATGCTCAAACAGCACATCAGGTATTCCCGTGGCATAGAAAAACAACCTCTCCCAGACAAGCAATCGATTGACTCATCAGATGACGGGTGGTCTACCTTGAAAGATATTGACTCCGAATACTACGACAAGGGGATCAAAAAGAAGACCCTTGCCGAGTCCTTTTCGTCTCGTAATGGCGCAGATCTCGAAAAAAGGATTACCAAATACAAGCACCTTGTCGAGGCCAAGGCAAAAAAATACGGGCTTGATCCCAACCTGCTTGCGGGGCTTATCAGACAAGAATCAAATTTTAACCCTTATGCCGTGAGTCATTGCGGTGCCATGGGTCTTGGCCAGATTATGCCGGAGACCGCAAGATATCTCGGCGTCAAAGACCCGTTTAATGCCGCCCAAAATCTGGATGCCAGCGCAAAATACCTTAAGGAACAGCTCGATAATTTTGGTGGAGACGTCAACAAGGCCCTTGCTGCTTATAATGCGGGCCCCGGTGCCGTAAAAAAATACGGCGGCATCCCTCCCTTTACAGAGACACAAAACTATGTACGTGCGATTCGCAGCCACCGTTCACAAATCGCCGCACTCTCCATTTTTTCATCCGACAACAATAAAAAGGCGTGATCAACTGACATCAGCTTTAGTACTTCGATTCGCAAATACGGTAACGTAATTTGATTACCATTGAATTAAATTTTTGCTCACTCAGTACTGAGTGCCGAGTGAATAAATATGTTGCCATATTTATGAATCGAGGTACTTAGCCCATCATCCTTTTTAACTGTCCACCATGATCCCCAACCAACCACGAATTACGAACTACCAATGACCATCAGCCCCTTAATCAGCCCTTGGCTCAGGGCTGATTAAGGGGCTGATTTGACCTTTGGCACAAATTCGGGCATGATGGACGCGCATGGACCTCAAACAAATTCTCGATCCCCAGGCGCGCTACGTTTTTTTATTGCGGGATGCTGCTTCGTTTGCCTTTCCCATTGTTCACGTTGAGCAAAACTTTCTTTATTTCAGTTCTCAGAAAGAATTTGCACGTCCCTTTGACGAGGGATACTTTGTGGCACAGGATACCGAAGGCATTGTCCGGTTTACAAACCCACACATCGAATCTCTTAAAAACAACCCGCAGCAAGCACTGGGATTGTTGCTGCACCGTATCGATTTTGAAAAGACGGCTTATGCCATTTCCAACCGCAGACAAAATGTTCGTTACGTGTTTAAAGATTTTATCCCGATCTCTTTTAATGTCTTTGGCGAATCCATGATGGCCCAACTCGTCAACATCAGCGAGGGGGGCTTGAGGATGTGTATCGACACACCCATCAAGACAAACGTGCTCTGTCACCTTGAGGTGAGACTGCCGATAGACGGGACAACTGTGACCCTTAACACCAACGGGCTTGTGGTGTACGCGGGCAGGGACGAAGACTCGAGCAAAAACATGGTGGGGATTTGTTTTATCACGCCCGAATTTGTGTCGGCCAAAGAGAAGAAAAGATATTTTGAGGCCAAAGAAGTTCTTAAAAAATTTATTGAGGGGAGAGAGAAAATTGCCTCATGACCTCGTACGCCGCAACTGCGGCCGCGTTGGAGACATTGAGACTTCTCACCTTGCCCGGCATGGGGATGGTGACGGCATGCTCCCAGTTTTGATGCAGCAGATCTGTTGGCAGTCCTCTTGATTCGGAACCAAAGACAAGAAAATCCCCCTTTTGATAGGTGACGTTGGTGTAAAGCTGTTTTGCCTTGGTGGTGAAAAAAAACATGCGGCTTTGTTGATGACAAAGCAAAAACGCCGCCAGGCTGTCGTGTGTGACAAGTTTCAAATCTTTCCAGTAGTCAAGACCCGCCCTTTTTATTTTTTTATCATCAAGGACAAATCGCATGGGGTAAACAAGGTGCAGCTCGATATCCAGCCCAACACAGAGCCGGCTGATGTTGCCTGTGTTCTGCGGGATATCGGGGTGTATGAGGGCAATGTGAAACATGGGGGTCAGGGTATTTTTTAAAAAACAATTGGACAAAAACAAGAACAAAGAGCGGGAAATCCTTACGTTCCTGCGGATACGCCCGACGGAAATAAATTCAAACACGGCAAATAGAGCGGAAAACAGCGAAATCCTGACAGATGTATATGTTGTCGGGCTTAGGTCCTCGTCACTACAGGATTTCCCGTGCTTTGTTCTTGTTGCTCCGTTTTATCCGGATCAGCAAGAAAGTCAAAAGCAAAATTGTAAAGACAGGCAATCCCCTGTTTGTGCACCTTTGCTGTGTGGCATGTAAACTGCAATTCATGGCCCCGCCAAAGGCGCCAAAGATGGTGCCTGGGGGCTGGTCCACGGTATCGACACCCACGTTGGGTGTTTGTGATTCTGTAAGGTTAAGCGTGCAGACCTCACAGTAGATGGCCTTTTCGACTGTGATATCCTTTGTGGCTGGTAGTGTAAACTCCGCCACTGCCATCTTGATCGCGGGGGTGTTTGCAGATGTCGGGATATTGTTGACAGGCGTCGCTGTTGCAGTTCCCGACTGATCCCCATGAACAGGTCTGGCGTCATAAGTTTTGATGTCAATCTCAAAACCGGCCACGTAGACACTGTTGTCTTTGGGCTTGTCAAGCGGCATGGAGGGTGTTGGTTCGTCGGGATTGCCTGTTTTTTGTAATACAATCTCTGTCAGCAGGTCCTTTGTTTTAAGGTCGTACACGTTGACGTTATTGTTTTCGGTATCGTAAACAAAAAGGTCCACCTCTGATGCGGCGAGCCTTGCATTGTCTGCGGCGATGGCGTCGATGATGACATCGGCTTCAAGCGTTTCGGCCCCCACCTCGGCAATCATGGCATTCTCACCACCTGTAAGGATATACAGTTTATTGTAGGGATCAAAGACTGCATCGGTGATGCTATCGATGGTCAGCCCGGTATTGAGTGCCAGGGCGTCTTTAAGCAGGTACTCCTGCGTGTAATCGATGTTGGTCTGATCATCAAAATTTGCCATGCTGTAAATATTACCATCGGTGGTGAGGGCAAAGAGTTTGTTCTGACCGTCCGTGAATACTTTTTTTACGGGCGTCTCTGTCTTGAATGTTCTTAAAATATCCCCCGCCTCGTTCCAGCAGTAAACCTTATTGCTTGCAACACCCACGCCGGGGGCGCAGGTTACAGCAACAGGCGCTTTTTTGGATGCAGGGCAGATGGCGATTGCTGGGGGCTTTGCCGGACGACAGGCGTATTTTTCAATACAGGGGTCCACACAGTCTATGACCCCGTTGTTGTCATTATCGAGATCGGCCACACCACAGCCGCAGGCGCCGGGGGCCGTCTTTAAAGGATCTGCGGGACAGGCGTCCGGCTCGATACAGGTAAAGTCGTTGCTTGAGGCGCTGACTACCTTTTCAAATCCGGCCTTGCACTTTACGCGGCATCCAGGCTCACCGTTCTGAGAATTGGGTAGTGCACATGTTTTATTCGCCGCACCAAGATTGACGTCAAGACCGGGTTCACATTCTTCGCCCTTGACGCAGGTGTTTAAGGGATCGTTGTAACTCATATCAAGTATAGAAGAGATGGCCGTTTCCGCAGCCAAGGCATCAGCAGACCAGAAGGTAATGATTGAAGCAGGCCTGCCAAACTGCCAGCCTGTTTCGGGCACTGCAAGGGTGCTCAAAAGGGCGCTAATGTCGGGAGATGTATAGTTGGGGCCATTTGCCGGGATGAGTGTCCAACTGATGCAGTCGTCTTCGTTAAAGTTGGAGAGTCTCTGGGAGATGTGGTTTGCTGAGGCCGCGTCAAAGACAAAATCGGGTGCGTCATTTGTTCTCTCAATGCAGAGAGCAAGTGTTGCCTCTGCGATTAACGGTGTTGACAGGGTAAATTTTAGGTGGATGTCTGTGTTTTCGGCGTCAGCAAGCGGGTTATTACCGGATTGAAGCACTTGTGTCGGGTAGATGGCGCCGTGATAAACAAGGCCCGCTGCCGCGTCTGTGTACAGTACCGGTGTGACGTTTCTGGGAGGCGCGTTGAAAGCAGTGAGTGCGTTGCAGGGATCCTGAATCACGCCGTCGCCGCAAGTGGCCAGTTTGCAGGTATTAGAGCACGCGTCGTTTGTGATAAAGTTGCCGTCGTCGCAGGGTTCACCCGCCTCGACAACACCGTTGCCGCAGGCAGGGGCTGTGATGCCCGAACAGGCAATGTTGCACTTGTTTGGCTCGCCATTATGGCCATCATCGTCGCAGGCCTCGTTTGGGGTATCGGTGATGCCATCGCCGCACATCATGGTATCGCCATCTGCGTCTTGGCAGTGTGCATCGCAGACCGTACAGTTTGACCGACCGTAGGCACATGCCTCGGTGATGGTGTTGCCGTCGTCGCAGGCCTCACCTGCTTCTTCCACCGAATTACCGCACACAGAGGGCGTTATGCCGTTACATGTGCTGTTGCACTGGTTTGGCCGGCCGTTGAGGGCTGCTCCGTCATCGCAGGTTTCACCTGCTTCCTGTATTGTGTTACCGCACACTGCGGGCGTTATGCCGTTACACGTACTGTTACAGTGGTTTGGCTGGCCATTGAGGACTGGACCTTCGTCGCAGCTTTCACCTGCTTCCCGTATTGTATTACCGCACACTGCGGGCGTTATGCCGTTACACGTACTGTTACAGTGGTTTGGCTGGCCATTGAGGACTGGACCTTCGTCGCAGGTTTCACTGGCATTCACATATCCCTCAACAGTGCCGTTCCCGCAACAAACGCCGCCCTCGTCGGTGAGGGCGTTGACATCGGGGTTGTTGTTGATGCCGTCGCAGACCTCTGTGTTGGAAATTTGGACGATGAGACGCGGCACCTCGGACAGTTCCCCTAATTGACACAGTACTTCTTCTGGTCCACTAGCGGTCATTTTAATGCATTGTTCGAGTGAGACGGGTCTGTCATTTACGGTGACATAAAACGGTTTTTCAGCTTGAGAACGAAGATACTGGCACTGCAGTATAAACAGTTCGGCGGGCGGGCTGCCATCAACCTCTCTGTTGATGGGATTAACCGGATGAGGGTCATCGGGGTCCACAAGGCCGGGGTCTAAGCAACGCAATTCACGAACAGGATCGTCTGTTGATACCTTGATATCCGAAACATCAATCCCTTCCGTAATAACACCCATCTCAGAAAAATACAGACGGATAACCTCTGTCTCCATATCGGCGACCTGAGCGAAACCAAAGGAAGGTGTCAGCGCAATTATGATCAGGTAAAGGACTGATATGATGGTTCTCTTCATATTGTGTCTCTTTCGCGTTATGGTGCAGGTACCGCAGATTCCTGCCATTCGATTTCTCCAGTCCCATTCATCCGCAGGATATATCCTTTGCCTGGTTTAATACTCCTGAGACTATCCTCTTCGTCAAGCGGCGGTTCGTACAGCATAATGTTTCCCGCAGAGTTCATGTGTTTGATATTATCCAGTCCAGTGAGTTGCTGTAACGTGACGCCAATATCCCCGGCCGCTGCGTCGGCGTTATGCAGGCCAAACCCCACCCAGTTTTCTCCGGGCGTGAGTGTAAACCGCTGATCAGCCCTGCGCACACCCTGAATTGTGAGCGTGCTGCCCAGACTGACATTGAGGATATAGTTTTTCATCGGTGTCATCTGGGTCAATGTCTTGGGGATGGGCAGCCTGTTGGTGTAACTGAGGATAAATCCGGAAGACGGGTCACGATGCTGGATATTAAACCCGACTGTGGCAGTGGAGCCAGTCGCTGTTAAACCCCGCATGATAAACACCGGATCATTCGTAACCGCGCCAGTGTTGTTGTTCCACACATCGAGGGGCAGGGAGATCCAGTTGTTACCGGCGTTTAACGGGATGTTATAGGTGATGAGGCAGATCTTGTCGCTAAAGTGCTCGGTGCCATTACATGAGGAAACATTACCGCAGTCAACACCTGGCTCTCCACAACGACGATGTTCGGGTCCTGTCTCAAAGCAGACAGTTTCCTCGGGTGTGGCGCGTGCGTCTGAGGATGAACAGACACCGCGTGTGACGCCATCTACCACGGTTGATGTACAAACCTTGATCCCGTTACACGCATCCGACTCAGGCTCTTCGCATGGCAAGCCGTCATTAATAGGTGTGGGTCTTAACCCGTTCACTGCATCATAGTTGTACCTTTCACATTCTCTGACTGTAAGTGTACAGTTGTTGTTGCAGCCATCGCCATCGGTTGCATTACCGTCGTCGCACTGCTCGGCGGGCAATCCTTCTGTGCTGTTATTTACTATCCCGTCACCGCACGATTCGAGCTGACATGTGGCATTGCAACCATCGAGGGCATTGTTGTTACCGTCGTCGCACTCTTCATTGGTGCCATCGTTATCAATACCATCACCGCAGAACTCGTCGTGACATGTGGCATCGCAACCATCGAGACTCACGTTGTTGCCGTCGTCACATTGTTCATTAGTGCCATCGTTATCGATACCATCACCGCAGAATTCGTCGTGACATGTGGCATCGCAGCCATCGATGGCATTGTTGTTGCCGTCATCACACTCTTCGTTGGTGCCGTCATTGTCGATACCATCACCGCAGAATTCGTCGTGACATGTGGCATCGCAGCCGTCGCCAGCATCTGTGTTGTCGTCATCGCATTGTTCCAGCGGCTCCCCAAATTCTGCCCTGGCCCCCGGATAGTTTTCTTCTGTATTATTTCCACAACAGATATAGTCTTCGTCTGTCTTGCCGTCCCTGTCGTTATCAGCACCACCATAGGTGCCATCACAAACCTCTACATCTGATATGGTGACCACCAAGGCTGGCATGCTGTTGAGCAGACACTCAACATCGTTTACCGCGATATCATCAGGGTCCTCTGTTGCAAGATCAAGTTCGATACTTCTGCATCGGTCACCTTCGATGTTAACCGGCACAAATTTAACCTCTGCATCGGCCGGATTGTCTATTTCGATTCTAAACTCACGTCCAGAGATGGTCTCGGCATCGTATTGACACTGCAAGAGGATAATTTCGTTGGTGCCATCGGCGCTTGCATCATAATTGGCTATGGGAAAGTCAGCAGACCATGGGACCTGAAAACAAAAATAGCCATCATCGGGGTTGTCATCCATGACACGGTCGACACCAGCCGCGTCTGTGGCCACAACCCTGACATTTGACACTGTAATGCCATCCTGCACCATCCCCTTGTCGGAAAAAAAGAGAAAGGCCGCCTCCGTAGTAAAACCCCAACCGACAGCAGGGGGCAGTGCCAGAACAATTAAAGACACAATGGCAAAAATGATTTTTTTCATGGTGTACCTCCACCTTCAAATTCTATTAATGACTCATCCCACTCCGCGCCGTTATCATCCATGTGCATGATATAACCCTCGCCCGGGATGACCCCTGTCAATACAGCGCCTTCCAGGGGTGTGCCTAAAAGAGCGTCAATGCTGTCGTAGATAAAAATTGCCTTTGTAAGGGAGTCCAGATGCTGGATGTTAACGCTGTAGCCAGCAATAATTTGATCAAGCGTCTGCTCAATACCATAGGGCGGTATAAGCCCGGCGTTGTGCAGGCCAAAGCCCACCCAGTTTTCCCCGCTCTTTAATGTAAACTGCTGATCAGCCCTGCGCACACCCTGAATTGTGAGCATGCTGTCCAGACGGACGTTGAGGATATAGTTTTTCATCGGTGTCATCTGGGTCAATGTCTTGGGGATGGGCAGCCTGTTGGTGTAACTGAGGATGAATCCGGAAGACGAGTCACGATGCTGGATATTAAACCCGACTGTGGCAGTGGAGCCAGTCGCTGTTAAACCCCGCATGATAAACACCGGATCATTCGTAACCGCGCCCGTGCTGTTGTTCCACACATCAAAGGGCAGCGAGATCCAGTTATTGCCTGTGATTAACGGGATCTCAAAACTAATGAGGCAGATCTTACGATCAAAATAGCTTGTGCCGTCGCATTCGATGACATTGCCGCAATTGGTGCCGTCGCAGGGGTTTGCTGCTTCATCAAAACACACCGGTTCGAGCAGGGTGGCACCGTCTTCGATATCGGACGAACAGATAACATTGACGCCGTCATGAGTGGCGCATACCTTAATGCCGTTGCAGGCGTTTCCGTCTTCTTCACAGGGATTGCCGATGCTGTCCAGGCTTGGACAGGTATCATGACAATCGGCAATACCGTCGCTGTCGGTGTCGGTATCGGGTGTGCCACAACCGCAAATGCCTGGCGCTGTTTTTAAAGGATCATCTTGACACTCGTCTGTGCTGACGGTTGTTGATGCGGTACAGCTAATGAGCGGGCCGTTTGTTCCGTCATCTAATTTGATCAAGGCCTTATAAACATTTATGGGCTGGTTTGCCCCTGCGTGGACGATGGGACATGTTGCTGTCGTGCCGGGATCACTGATGGCGTATGGGTCACTGGGAGGTCTTGAGCCATCCAATCTTGGGGGACACTGCAGGCTCACTTGACTGTAATTTCCACCGGCAATTGTGCATGTTGTGGTTGCTGTAGTTGTGCCCGCCGGAAAGGGCACAAGGCTGGGATCGCATGAGATTGAAGTGGGGCATATGGGGTCTTCACAATTATTTCCTATACCGTCATCATCATCGTCGCGTTGATTGGGATTTTCATTGGTTGGGCAGTTGTCGCAGGCATTGCCAAAGGCATCGCTATCGTTGTTGGCCTGATCGGCATTGATTGTCGTGTCACAGTTGTCAATACAATCGGCAACACCATCGGTGTCGGTGTCTGTGTCGGGTTGGCCACAACCGCAAATGCCGGGCGTGGTCTTTGCATCATCCAGTGGACACTCGTCTGTACTGATTGTGGTTGCTGTACCACAGACAAAACTCGACCATGTGACTGTTCCGTTATCCAGAGTTATCGACAATCTGCGAACACTCACCGGTTGATTTGCTCCCACCCGATCAACTGTACAGGTCGCACTGGTGGATGGATAATTGACACTTGTGACTGTGCTATTGGGACACCTGATCATGGCCGACTGGTAGTTACCACCGACAACTGTGCAGGTTGTGGTTGCTGTAGTTGTTCCCGCCGGAAAGGGAACAAGGCTTGGATCGCACGAGATTGAAGTGGGGCAGGTGAGGTTTTCGCAATCATTGCCAATCCCATCACCGTCGTGGTCAAACTGATGGGGGTTAGAGACGTAGTCGCAGTTGTCGCAGGCGTCACCGAGTTCATCGGTGTCACTATTTAATTGATCGGGGTTGGCAACAAGATCACAATTATCGCAGGAGTCACCCAGAGAGTCTGTGTCGGTGTTTGCCTGATCGTTATTTGGGATTGTGGGACAGTTGTCGGCCCCATCGTGAACATTATCATCGTCGGTGTCTGTTTGGCATTCAGCGCAATGGTCACTGCCTTCACAATCCTCGGTACCATTGACCACGCCATCGCCGCAAGAGGCCGTGATTGTGATGGTGTCGCGTGATGTGGTGCAATCAGCGGAATCAAAATCATCATAACCAGTGAGATAGTGCACACGGCCGACAGAGACTGTGATTGTGCCCGTTGTGCTTACAATGCAAGATGCGGCGGTATTCGTAGTGAGTCCGTCATACCATGGAGGGGATGTATCGGCCGGGAAAACAGCATCAGAACTGCCTGCACAAGTGACAAAGGCTGTATCGTAACGCCCGTCTTTGATTGTGCAGGTAAGGTTTGTGTTTTGAACGACTGTTGCGGGACAATCCACAACAGGGCACACGGCATCACATGAATTTCCTTTTGATGCAGTAGCACCTTCGGCCGTGTCGTTGTTTGTTTGTGGTGTGTTTGGGGTGTTGGGGCAGTTGTCGCGGCAGTCGGGGAAACCGTCGAGGTCTGTGTCGGGGAAGTCTTCGTCTGTTAAGCCATCGCAGTCGTCGTCGAGATTGTTGCAGGTTTCGGGTGCATTAGGGTGGATTGAGTCAACAGTGTCATCGCAGTCAGTTGCCGGTTCAGACAAGGCCCCTTCGCCAGCATCCGCACAATCTGCATCAGCGGAGGTTACAGTGAGGGAGGTGTTCGTGTTGCGGTAATTATCACTATCCTGATCCTTAAAGCAGATTTCGCCGCCATTGCAATTTTGATCAATGCCGTCACCCGTCACCTCTGTGGCGCCCGGGTGGATTGAGGCGACAATGTCATTACAGTCACCAGGCCCATTTGGGCATTCGGGTGGATTGCCCTCATAGACGAGCGTTGCATCACAGTAATCATCCCCGTCATCATCACAGCCTTCATCAATCTCGCCGTTGCAGTTGTCGTCTTTACCGTCGCATTTTTCGATTCGAGTTGGATAAATTGTGGCGATATCGTCCTTGCAGTCGCAATTTTCGTCTGACACGGGACCCAATGGATAACCGTCAGCATCACCATCTGTACTTGGCATATTCTCACAGCGGTTGTCCCAGCCCAGAACATTGGTGCAACGATATTCGTCATTGGTGCAAAGATCCGCGTCTGATGATGACTCGCAGGCATCTCCTGCCGCAGGATCTCTTGAATCGACTGTGTCAGAGCCGTCTAAGGTAAAAGCGGTGCAGTCGTTGTCTACCCCGTCGCAGTAGTCGGGGGCATTTGGATAGGTAGTGGAATTGCTGTTGTCACAGTCACCGGTGACTGGCGCGCGATACTCATCGGCACTGCAGTCAAGGCTTAGACCATCTACAACTGTTGCGATTCCATAGTTGTCGTTATCGGTATCTCTGTAGCACGAATCCACACCATCGCAGTCTTGATCGATGCCGTCGGCAGGGGTCTCTGTTGCCCCTGGGTGATAAATTGTGACATGATCATTGCAATCACCGCTCACAGCGGCAAGCCGGTAGTCCGCAACGCAGTTAAGACTGATGCCATCGACTATAGTAGAACTTCCGTACCCATCATTGTCGCTGTCGTAATAGCAGGAGTCAACACCATCGCAGTCCTGATCTATGCCATCGCCCGGGGTATCTGTAGCATCTGGGTGAATATTCCCATTTCCTGTTGCATCGTTGCAGTCGTCTCCCACAGATTTGTAAGATGGGGTATCGGGACAGACAGCCGGGGTTCCAAAATGTCTGCGTCCATCGCTTCCATCCGGCCATTTGGCATCACAATAATCATCACTATCGTTGTCACAACCCTCATCTACAAACCCGTCACAGTCGTTGCTTATTCCATCACAGGCCTCATCAATAATGCACTGCCCAGAGACACAAATGGCGAATTGACAGGTGCATTGCGTGTGGCACTGACTATCGTTTTCACAAAAAGCGCTTTGAAAAGGGAGGGGTGTACATGCGGTGAGGGCCTGCGCATTTGGTGTGACAAAGCAAGCAAATACGACAAGTACAATGAAATAGGTTATTCTGCGAAAAAAGCTACGAGCATTTTTTGAGAATCCAAAACGTACTAAGGTGATGGTCGAAGCCAAAACAGGGACAAGGCATGGTGTTTTTTCTTTACCCATCATACTCCTAATAAGCAATTTCAGTGCCATCCCCAAAAAAATCGTCATTAAATAATATTGATTAAGTTCAATGCGTTACTTCAATAATACATGCTGTTTAGGTTTTTTGAGGCAGGTTGCTCCGTCAATCATTTTGATAATTTTATCATTTTGAGAGGCGTTTTGGGGTGTAGACACATCAGATGACAGCTGTTGATTGTGGTGTAAGATGCACCGCTTTTGTGATCAGGGGTTGACGGGGGGTGCGGCTTTGAGGGGGTGGGGTTATGTCAATAAAAAACTGGGAAAGGGCCACGGATACGAGATAACTAGTGTCTGTCGGGAAATGCACTTTTTCTGTCATTCCCGCGAAGGCGGGAATCCAGAACTCATTAAAATGACTGGATTCCTGCTTTCGCAGGAATGACAACTTTCCCGATTTTTGGCACTTTTCCGACAGACACTAACTAGACAAAACCAGAGGCTTGTGATCGTTATGCCCACCTTTCCGGATTTGCTTGTAGGTACCGAGTCCGGAATTCATACTTCACAAGGTTCAAATAAGGAGGTTTGTGGTTGCCTCGTCGTTAACAAGTTACTAACTTGACTTTGACGCGGTTGAATTCCTTCATTTTGCGAGGAATGCACCCGCGCTCTGTCGACTTTGAAATTCCCAGACATTAAAGTAGACTCAAGTCTACTTTACTCATGAGTAAAGTAGACTTGACTCCACTTTATTAATGAGTCAAATAGACCCATGACCACTTTACAAAGATACCTCGAAGCACCCGTTAAACAGGATCTCGCCGAAAAAATGGTCTTTATCGGGGGCCCAAGGCAGGTTGGCAAAACAACCTTTGCCCAGAGTTTTATCGCCGGTTTTCGTGATGGCCACCCCGCCTGTCTTAATTGGGATGCAACAGGCGATAAAAAAAAGATCAGGGAGGCCCTTTGGCCGACGTCCGAAAAGCTCATCGTCCTTGACGAAATCCACAAATACAAACGCTGGCGGCAGATGATAAAAGGGCATTATGACAAATTAAAAAACACCCACCGTTTTCTGATCACGGGATCGGCACGCCTCGATTATTATCGCAAGAGCGGCGACTCACTTCTGGGCCGATACTTTTATTACAGGCTGCATCCCTTAAGTTTTCCCGAACTCAACTATAAGGATCTTGAGGGGCTACTCAAATTTGGTGGTTTTCCCGAACCCTATCTTAAACAAAGCGAAACATCCCTAAGAAGATGGCACAAATTGCGAGGGGAAAGAATCATTTATTCTGATGTGCGCGATCTTGAAAGGGTTAAAGAGATTTCGTTGATACAGCTTTTTGCAGAGGCCCTGCCTGACAGGGTGGGGTCTCCGCTGTCACGAAAAAGCCTTGCGCACGATTTTGACATCGACTTTAAAACCGTGGAACGCTGGATCAACATCCTCGAAAATGTCTATTACTGTTTTAGAATCCCACCCTATGGGTCCGCCAAAATCAGGGCGGTCAAAAAGGAACAAAAGCTGTATTTGTGGGATTGGAGCGAGATTGAAAACGAGGGAGTCAGGTGGGAAAATTTTGTGGCCTCGCATCTTCTAAAATACTGCCATTATCTGGAAGACAAAGAGGGGCGTAAAATGGAACTGAGGTTTTTAAGGGATGCCGACAAACGCGAGATAGATTTTGTTGTTATGCAAAACAAAAAACCCCTGTTTGCGGTTGAATGCAAAAAGGGTGAAAAACAAACATCTCCCCATATCCATTATTTTAAAGAGCGGACAAATATCCCAAGATTCTATCAGGTTCATCAGGGACAGGAAAACCGCAATATCAGTGACGTGATTGCCATCCGGTCTTTTGAGCATTTTTGCCGCGAGACGGGACTTGTTTAAAATCTTTTCGCCTTAACCACAACAGGACGCAGAGGGCAAACCCGGCCATGAGAGAGAGGGTTGCGCTGTGCCTTGCGGGATAGGCACCGCCGGGGCGTGAATAATCAAGACTGCATCGCGAACCACCAAAGACTTCAAAACGGAATCCTGATGGTTCGGGGGCGATCTCCTCCACATCCAGAGCGACGGTATCGACATCATCGGCATCAATACCAGTCGAAGGTGCGGCGGTGGCATTTTTCATGGGGTTACAGACCTTGCAGTACACCCCGCCGTAAGTTGGCGCAGGCTCTCCCACATCGGTCAGCATGACGGCGTAGCTCTTGTCAGGTTTTGCAAGATTCTTTTTTGAAAACTTGGTGAGACCCTTGTTCTGTGTGGGTGGGGTGGCAACGCCAGAGATGCTCAAGAGATCATTGGTCAGGCTTGTCTTGTCAAAAGATGTGCCATTCTCAATTTTTTCAACCTTGACCATCACAAACTCTACGGTGTTGACAATCTCGGTGACCTTGTTGACCTGAAAGATGTCGATGTAGATGTTGTCGTCGTCAACCTCAAAGAGATCGGGTTTTTCCGCGCTGTGCAGACACTTGTTAAGGTTTGTGGTGTGAGAGACTGTCCTTGCAGCGATCTCATAAGTGTCAACCTTGTCATAGTCCAGAATATAAATATTGCCCTTGCCGTCAAGCGTGATGGCCTTGACCGAGGCGGGGAGCCCCTCGATTACTGCATTGATCTCAAGGGTCTGATTGTTGAATTCGTAGACACCAAACTGATTAAAGCCAATCTCGGCCAATATGTACAAGGTACCGGTGTCATCGTAGGACGAATCCCTGACACTTTGCGGGTCAACACCGTATTCCTCCAGATCATCGGCGCTTACAATCACTTTGGTTTCGGTTTGGTCTGTGTCCACAAAGTTGTTGAGTGCAAAAGTTTCGCCGGCCAGGGTCAGTACATTGAGCCTGCCCGCCGCGTCAACAAACACCTTTCTCAAGGGCATCCCTGTGGTAAATTTTCTGATGACCTGTCCGCTAGTGTTCCAGCACTTGACGATGGTGGGATCAAGTGTACTGACAGCGCAGACCGATGTGATTGCGGGTTGTTTGTAGTATGGACAATCGACTTCCTGATTTTCAATCCTTTGGGCCTCTTCATCGGTCATGACATTGGCCTTAAAGGGTTTGCTGATTAACGACTTTGTAGACTCAAAGACACACTCCTTCATCTCCTGCAATGACTTTGGCAAAGGCGCCGGCGTGTTACAGTCTGTGCATGTGTCCGGGGGTGTTGTGGGCGGTGTTGTGTTGTAGTAGAGGGTGTATTGTTTATTATCGGAGCAGATACTGACCGTAGACTCCTTGAAGAAGGCTTCAATAAGTTCGGCGTCTGCTGTGTGGTTTTCTTCGGCGCTGCTCGTGTCTGCGGCATTATTGCTTGCCTGTTCATCTGTTTCATCTGCAGGGTCTTCATCCTGTTCTTCGTCCGCTCTGTCTTCGTCTGTATTGTTATCGTCCGCCTTGTCATCGGTTTCATCAGCGTTGTCCGTGGCGGAATCCGATCCCTTGTTTTTGTCTGTTGTTCCCTGTGCAAGGGGCGAGATCGTGTCGTTTGTATATGTATATTCAGTGCCCTCGCTGTCAAAGGCCTGCAGATCGCCGGTTTCTGTGAGAGAGATAGACTCAAACTGTGTCCCCTTGATCTCGTTAACTTCGCCACTGGCATTGACAACCGCTAGGCGCCCACCGCCAAACAGGATAAAGATTCTATCTTTGCCAGCAATGGTCAAGTCGGCAGCCTCGGTAAACAGGGGGCCCTCGACCAGCAGCTTGATGGTCTTATCCAAACCTGTAAGATCCGCTGTTTTTGCCAGTTCCCCGGTCTTAAAGACAAAATAAAGTTCGTTGGCGAAGCCCGCAACCAGTGAGACCTCGGGCAGGTTAACTAACTCAATATTGAGAGGTTTGTTTGTTTTGTCCCAGCAGCTGACAGTATTCTCATCGGGGCCATTGTTGACCAGGCAGTTAATTTCGACAACGCCCGTGTCATCGGGACAGCGCATCACACACTGGTCTGTGTCGGGACTGTAAATCTCGTCTGATGCGCAGGGACTCACACAGAGTTCACCGCTGAGCTCTGTTCCCTTAAGACATTCGCAGTTGCCATCGTTGTCACTATCGACAAAGTTTATATTGCCGTCACAGTGGTCCTTGCAATTGGGGACACCGTCGTTGTCTGAGTCGCCTTTGTCCTTGCATTCGCTTTGGTCAATGTAGCATGCTGAGTCTGGGTCGTTGGGGTCATGGGCCTTGCACGAATCCTCAATTTTACCTGCCTTGCAGGATGTTGCGCCGGTTGCCTGGCATGCACCTTCACCACAGGCAGTCGGTGTTGACAGGTACTCTTCATCCGTACTGCCATCGCAGTCATCATCAATGCCGTCGCAGGTAGTGTCGTTGTTAGCCAGCTTGGCATCACCGCACCCGCAGTCGCCAGGAGCAGTCCGTGCAGGGTTAAGTGGGCATTGATCCTGACAATCTATTGTCCCGTCACCATCGGTATCGCCATCAGAAATGCCACAG
>JADGCS010000210.1:0-1243 GCA_015228875.1 Deltaproteobacteria bacterium
AGTATTCAATACATAAAGTCAACATAAGACTGACGGCCGAAAGATGGATGCACATTACAGAGGAACATTCAGAGATGGACGGTTATTACTTTGATGTTCTTGAATCTGTTGAAACGCCCAATGCCATATATCTTGGCAACTCAGGAGAGTGCATTGCTGTAAAAAAAAATGAAGCAGGTAAAAATATTGTTGTGGTTTATAAAGAGGTAAGCAACAAAGATGGATTTATTATTACAGCATTTTTGACAAGACGAATAAGGCAGCTTGAAAGGAGAAAAAAATTATGGCCCCTATAGAGGTTAAAAAGATTCTTGATATGGTTCCTCAGATGCTTGGCATACCGTATGTGCGCATTTGGTCCAGTTACGATAATAAAGCTGATGTGTTGTATTTAAACTTTAAAAAACCGAGCCACGCAGATGATAGCGAACTTACGGAGGACGATATTATCATCAGGTACGAAAAAGGTGAGGTTGTAGGGATGACAATTCTCAACGCAAGCAAAAGAAAAATTGGTCGTAAGAAGCATGTGAGGAGGGTTTTATAAACTTCATGCAAATAAGCGAAGAACAATCTCGCTTGCCTAAGGGTCAACGAACACCTTCTCGTTCCTCCGTCATGCAGTTTTCGTTCCTCCGTCATGCAGTTTTCTCCGTCATGCAGTTTTTTTATCCACATCATCAGTTGAAGAATTGTTGGTTGGTCAATGGGATAACCCCAAGGGGCGGTAAGGCCAAAGCCCAATAACAAAAGCAACTTTTGGACTGAAATACCCTGTTTCGGAGGGGTCTCCACCGGAGGCGCGCAACATCCAGCGGCTGGCACGCGCCTCTGGAGGGGATCAATGCTCTGGCTGACGGCAAAGTTTTCAAACTTTCGGATAAACAGGGGATTTCGCGACAGGCTATAAATAACCGTATTGATATAACTGTATTATTTTTCTTTAGCTATGTTTTATGCAATTATTTGTTGAAGACTGATCGTTTTTATGAAATAATAGTCACAAGAATATACTTTTATCGTTACTATGGAAATAACCAGAAATAACATTAATTATTTTAAGACATTGATAGACGACCCCAAAATGAGGTCTGTGCTATTGCTAGAGGGGGCGCGTCAGGTTGGTAAATCTACCTTTATAGACCAAGTTTTGAGGGGACGGGATAACGTCATCTCACTCAATTTTGAAAGGTCTCCCGAAATCCGTCATGACATCGATCAGACAAAAAATTTCTCTGAATTT
>JADGCS010000210.1:1253-2773 GCA_015228875.1 Deltaproteobacteria bacterium
CTGCGTCTGCATGGTTTTGATCGTAACAAAAAACAGATCCTCTATTTCGATGAGGCGCAGGAAAGCGAACTCCTCGGCAGTTATCTCAGATTTATAAAAGAAGACCTTGTCAACACCACCTGCATCACGACCGGTTCGAGTATGACACGGCTGTTTAGACCCGATCAAAGGGTCCCCGTTGGCAGATACTTAAGCCTCAGACTCGGTCCCTTTTCTTTCGACGAATTTCTCCAGACCGCCCAACAGGACGCCCTGATCGAGGCCGTGAGATCACCGGTTAATAAACTCACAGATATCGGACAGGCCCTGCATCAAAATCTCTTGGGGGAGCTGGACTCCTATCTCTCGACAGGAGGAATGCCCGAGGTGGTCCTGCAATTCAGAAACGGCGCGGATTACAAGCGCACACTCAAGTCGCTGCTCTTAAGTCAGGAAGAAGACTTTGTCAGAAAAAGTGGTTTTGTAAACAGGCGACAGTTTATGGATGTCCTTAAGGGTGTTTCAAATTTTCTGGGATACACCTCAAAATACACCCACATGAGCGATGAGGTCAGAGAAATCAAAAAAGTCGCCACCCTCATGCAGGCATGGCACCTGATTCACGAGGTCGAACAAAAATGCCTCTCGAGCACAACCTCTTTTTACCCCAAGCGTTATTGTTACGATCTTGGTATCGCACAAATGGTGCGAAACATGCCCTTTCCCACGCTCTCAATTTTAAAAACTCTTGACGAGGGCCTGCGCACTCAACTCGGCGGGCTGTTAGAAAACATGGTCTTGATTCAGCTCAAAGAATTTCAACTCGGCCAGTGCGATATCTCTGGTTTTAAAAATGGATCTAACGGAAATGCAGAGGTTGACTTTATCGTGTTCAGCAGGACGATAGTCCCCATTGAATGCAAGGCCTCGCAAAAGATCACACCGCGTTCGTTTAGCTCGCTGAGACAATATCTGCAAAAAAGCAAAACCCGAATAGGCTTTTTGGTCTCAGCGGCCCCCTATAAAAAATACAAAGAGGGCGGCATGGTTTTTTACAATATCCCACTGTATCTCTGCCGATACGAAATCTTTGACGCCATGGTCCGGCAGGCACATGATGCACTTTGACCATCGGGCAAGTCTGATGCAATTCTGCCCCACATTCTCCAGTCTGTGATTTTTGTGATTTTCCTCGTAACATCCTGTTTCTCAGAATGAGAATTTCTCATTTTGATATAGGGCGGGCATGCCACGAAAACGGCTAATCCCATGAAATCACTCATACTAATTCTCAGTGTTTTGGAACGCTTATTGCATACATAGAGCACGTGACTTTGGTTTTCACAAAAACAGCCTGCAAGCGCTCGTTTTTTGCCCTATTGATTGCGGTCGTGTTTTGCCTATTTGTACCGTCCAAGGCCCTCGCGTACACCGAGCTTGGCACGGTGATTCGAGCAGGGGTCGGCAACGCAAAGCTTAATGGCGCGGATCTTCCAATTGGCACCGAAGTCAAGACCTATGCTGGATCAGCCACAATCCCC
>JADGCS010000211.1 GCA_015228875.1 Deltaproteobacteria bacterium
TTAGTGTTGGCAGCACAATAGACGGGGGTTTTATATTTGCTGGTGAGTCTCAGGGTGAGCCTGTCAATGGCAGGGATTATTGGGCTGTAAAGACAGATGCAGACGGAAACGAAGAATGGAAACAAAGATACATAGATGGTACTACTGTTAAATATATTAAGCAGACCAGCGATAATGGGTATGCAATAATTGGGGACGGTAACTCTAATGATATATTATTCATCAAGACAGATGCAAGTGGAGCTGAACAACATAGAGTGCGTTATATTAATGAGGATGCAAGCTATGGTCAAATGTGGTCAGCATCTCAAACCGTAGATAATGGGTTCATCATTGCCGGTGGAATCCACGATATCAATTCCGAAAATAATGAAGATGGTATACTAATCAAGACAGATATAGATGGAAATGTTGAGTGGCAAGATACATACGTATATGGAAATAATAGCATCTTTGAATCTGTCGAGCAGACGATGGACGGGGGGTATGTAGCAAGTGGGGTTACTACAGTTGAAGACATCTTCAATACATGGATGGTTAAAACATCCTCAGATGGAGCTGAAGAGTGGAATAACATTTTACCGAGAATTCTTGATTATCCAGTAGCGCTCTTTGTACACCAACTTAGTGCCGACAGGTATGTTATAGCTGGTAGTACTAGCATCGATGGAACACCGGGTAGCAGTCAAGCATGGGTGGGTATAGCTGACATTCCATCTAATGACTTTGTTTGGAACCAGATGAGCAATGGTTTGATTTATTCGGCATCACTCTCCAAAGGAAGTGGCATCATTTTAATGGGAGCAAATAATTTAGCCAAGAGTATATGTTTGCCAGAATAGTCGACAGAAAGGCCACCCATTAGGAGGCGACGTCAATAAAAAACTGTTTGGGTTCAAGGCACTTTAACTTATGCTGTAATGATTAGAAGCTTGGAATGTTTTTTTCCACCGAGATAAATTCTGATTAGGCCTTTGTTAATGTTGAAAATTTAACTCCCCTCCCCCACCTCCCTCCTATACCTGTAATACGTCGCTCGTGAGATGCCGAGATCGGAGCACACAACATCGATGTCATGCTGTGCCTTTGTCTTTTCGTAAAATCTGCGCAGGTGTTCTGGGCATGTGGTGCTTTGATTTAAAAAGGCCTTGATGGCAGGGGTGATGATACTTGTAACCTGTCTCTGATTTGTGTCCATAATAGCCGACATGCAGGCGTTTGAGAGTTCTCGAACGTTTCCGGGCCATGAATAGTTTTTGGCCTCTTGGTAGGCCTTTTCTGTATAAGGCGCGTGCCAGTTTAAAATATTTTATGTGTTGAAATGATGAGGGATTTTGGGGCGGAGCCGTTATTGCAAATGGGATTTTGAGACTGTTGAGACTCACGGGTGAGACTGGGGGGGTGGGGTTGACGGTTTTTTTGTTTGTGAATTTGATGTCATTATGTTTAGTGCCAAGGGGTACGGTCGGAAATGACACTGTAAAATCAATGGAGGCTTATGAAAAAAATAAAAACTATATCATGGATTTTTGTGGGTGTTTGTATTGGTGTTGTGTGGGCCTGCGGCAGTTCCACTGTTAGTGACATTGGCCATGCCGTTGCAGAGGCCCTGGGAACAGCGTTAGAGGTCACTTATGATAATTCGAGTTCTGGTCTGTCGGCAACAACGGTGCAAGCGGCTGTAGATGAGGTTAATTCTACCTTAAACTATGCTACCGCACATGGCGATGATTTTAAGGCGTTACTTGTGGGCACTTGGACGGGCACACATTACTCAGACACCCCCACTGGTTTTGATAATATTTCTATGACACTTGGATCAGATGGTAGTTTTGATTGTGACAATGGTGAGGGTGATGTCTTTTATGTGGCATGTGATGACTCTTCTAATGCAACATGGGATGTTCTTGACAGGACCATACAGATAAGTTTCATAGATGGTGATCCCGAACAAAGGTATTACCACTATGTCCCGATATATGTAAGTTCAACAAAACTTGAATTATCAAGATTGGGTGATATTTTAAAATTTACCAAAAGTGAATAAATGAGGCACATATGAAAAAAATAAAAATTATATCATGGATTTTTGTGGGTGTTTGTATTGGTGTTGTGTGGGCGTGCGGCAGTTCCACTGTTAGTGACATTGGAACCGCTGTGGCAGAGGCCTTGGGTACAGCGTTAGAGGTCACCTATGATAATTCAAGTTCTGGTCTGTCGGCAACGACGGTGCAGGGTGCAATAGATGAGATTTATAACAATATTGATGAAGACGTTGTTTCCGAGTCAACTGCGCTTGTTGGTACTTGGTCTGGTACACGTTTTTTTGTGCTAGATACTCTTGATATTGATATCACTTTTAATGCTGATGGTACTTGGTCCTGTACTACTTTTTTTCAAGAAAACTCTGACAAATGCGCGGCTGCTCTGACTTGGCAGGCACTGACAAGGGGGGTGATACTCAAACATAATTATGGTGGCGAGGAAACCGGCGAAATATTTGAGGTATTGTACAAGAGTTCAAATAAATTGGTGCTTTTACAAGGAAGTGCGCATTATGAATTAACAAGGCAGTGATTTTCTGTTGAACATACCTGTAATACATTGCCTGCGAGATGCCGCGTGCGGCGAAAACAGCATCCCTGTCGTTTGGAGTTTTTGTTTTTTCGTAAAATCTGCGCAGATGATCTGGCATTGTGGCACTTTTACTTAAAAAGGCCTTGATGGCAGGGGTGATGATCCGCGACACAATCAAACCCCTCACTTTT
>JADGCS010000212.1 GCA_015228875.1 Deltaproteobacteria bacterium
CAAGCCCTGTCCCCTCTCCCTGCTGTTTGGTTGTGTAATAGGGATCAAAGATTCTGTTGATGTCTTTTTTATCTATGCCGATCCCTGTATCCCTGATCTGCATGAATACCTTGCTTCTCTCGGGATTGGTAAAGGTGGACAGATACAACTTGCCCCCTTTTTCCTTCATCGCGTGCATCGAATTGCTGGCAACATTAAGAACAACCTGCTGGAGTTTGTTAATATCACCGGTAATCGAGGGGATGTCCTTGTCAAAGTCCAGAACAATCTCTACATCGTGCTGGCGTGCATTGAGTTTAATGATCGAAAGCGACTTGGTGATCACATCTTCGAGTTTTAAAGAATCCTTTTCTTCTTCTACTTCCTGTCTTGAAAAATTAAGCAGATTGCGCACAATTTTTTTGCACCGCAGTGCCGCGTCTTCTCTTTCTTTTAAATCTTCTGTTCACTGATGATCATCGCCAAGCTCCCTTAAAATGAGCTGGACAAAGGCCAAGATCCCTCCGAGCGGGTTGTTGATTTAGGGGGCAATGCCACCGGCCAGAGTCCCAATGGCCGCCATTTTTTCGCTGTGCATCAGTTTTCTCTGCAGTTGTTTCCAGTCAGTGATATCGCGGTAATGAAGGACAATGCTTTCGTCGGTGTCCATAGGGACACTCGGCAGACAGTACGCGTTGACATTGTACTGACGTTCCCTCGGAAACATTTTGAGTTCAATATGATGCGGCTTGTTGCTCTCTAATGTGTCAAATACGGGGCAATCCGGGCATGTTGCATCGTAACCGGCAAATATTTTAAAACATTTTTTTCCAATCACATCCCGGATATCCATGGAACAGGCCCTAGCAAAGGATTTGTTGGCGCGCTTGATTTCGAAATTGCGGTTAATAATAAGAACAGGGTCCGAAATCACATCAAAGGTTGTCTCCCACATGATCTTGCTGCGAGAAATGGTCTCGATGAGTCTCTCAAGTTCTTCGACCTTGTTGGTGAGTGGCGCTTTTTTTATCTTATTACCCTCTTTCATAAAGACGCATTCTCATAACGATAAAACAGCGTTAAGACAAGTTTATAATTCTGAAAAACCAAGGTGCAATAAAATAAGTCCAGCAATTCAAACAAGTTACCAACTTGACTTTGACGCGGTTGAATCCCTGCATGTTGCGAGGAATGCATCCGCGCTCTGTCGACTGTGAAATTCCTATGCATTGAAATAAAAAATTGACGGGGGTTGTTTTTATTATGTGATATTTGACATGATACCTTAAAAGGGCAAAATGAACCCCCGCAACACAACGCATCTGCAACTCATTACTTGCAGACAGCGCCCATTGGAGGCATAAGGTGCCTCACACGGCGGACATGTCGTGGGCACTTTAGCAGAAACGGGGACTTAACCGACAGACACTCTGTAACCATGTCAAAAAAACTCACACAATATCTGGTCAAAAAGTTCATTGCCAACCCCGCAAACATCAGGGACGACGAGGTCCGTGCCCGTTACGGCCTCTTTGAGGGGTGGTTGAGCGTCGTCATCAACACAGCCCTCTTTGTGCTCAAGTTTGGCCTTGGGCTCCTGATCAATTCACTCGCGCTGATTGCGGATTCTATCCACACACTGGCCGATACGCTCACCTCTGTGATTGTGATTGTCGGCTTTAAAATCTCCCGCAAACCGGCTGACGCCCAGCACCCCTACGGACACGGCCGTGCGGAGTACATCGCCACACTGATGATCTCTGTCCTTTTAATTGTCACAGGCATCGAATTTTTCAGGTCTGGCATAGAACGCCTGATGAGCCCTGAGGCATATACATTTATTGATTGGTGGATCGTTGTCATTATCTCGGTCACCGCGGTAATCAAGGAAGTGCTGGCCAGAATCTCTTTTTACATGGGTAAAATGATCGACTCGGATGCGTTGATCGCCGATTTCTGGCACCACAGGACCGATGCCATTGCCTCGATCTTTGTTGTGATTGCCATGATCACTGTTCCCTTGGGTTACCCGTGGGTTGATGCGGTGGCGGCCCTTATCGTGGCCTGTTTTATTGTCTTTACCGGCGGCCAGATCGCATGGGGGGCCATAGATACCCTCATGGGAAAACCCCCGACAGAAGAGTTTATACAAGATATCAAGAAAGAGCTTAAGACCCTGCCCAATGTACTCAACACACATGACATTGTGGTCCACACTTACGGTCAAAAAATCTTTATGAGTCTCCACATCGAAGTGAGTGATACCCTTTCCCCCATGCAGTCACACGATCTTGCAGAGGCAGTAGAAAGGCACCTGCATAAACAATTTGGGGCCTTCTCTACCATTCATATTGATCCTGTGCAGGTGGACAACAAGACCGTCAATGCCATCAAGGCTCACCTCAATAAAATACTGGACACCCACGAGGGGTTTTTAAGTTTTCACGATTTAAGAATTGTAGACGGCCATCACGAGAGGTTTATTCTTTTTGACATGGCCACAAGTATTAACCCGCAAGGCAAAGAAGCAAGGGCCCTTAAGGACGATGTGATCGGCCATATCAAATCGGAGTTTCCTGACATCACTCCAAAAATTTACATCACGCCGATGCACAACAAATAGTGTCTGTCGGGAAAGTGCGTTTCACGTCATGGCGAGGAGCGTTAGCGACGAAGCAATCTCCCGTAACCAATTTATATCCGGGGGCTCGCCACGTGCGCGCACCGCGTTAGACATGACCCCGTCATGT
>JADGCS010000213.1 GCA_015228875.1 Deltaproteobacteria bacterium
GTGCAAATTGAAAAAACCAAAATATCAAAGACTCAGGTGGATAGAGCAACTGCTCTCCTCATGTTTGTCTGCCTTTGGCAGAACACCTGAGCTAAGGGTGCAAATTGAAAAAACCAAAATATCAAAGGCTCAGGTGGATAGAGCAACTGCTCCTCCCCCAAGCAAGCAACTCAACAGACCCGGACGGATAACGAAGTTTCGCCCCCGCTGTCAAGGCCGATATCAGCACGTTCGCCCGACCATGCCTCTGCTTGATGGCTGAGGGCCCATCATGGTTGGTTTCCCCCCACAACCCTGTCAAGACCGTTATAGTCTCTTTTGATATATGTATTGTCAAAGCCGTAGTCTTTAAAAAGTTTGATCACAGCAGCCCCTTGATCCTCCCCAATCTCGGTAACCAGCAGACCGCCTGGCTTGAGGTGCCTTTTTGCAAAAGTGATGATCTCGGGGTAATATTTGAGGCCATTCTCTCCACCATCAAGCGCAGAAACAGGCTCGTAATCCTTTACCGAACGCGGGAGTGTGGAGAGACAACTGGATTTGCAATAGGGCGGGTTTGTACATACAAAATCAAATGCGGAACCGTTATTTGGATTGTCTCTGGAATATTTTAGAAAGTCCTCTGCAATGAGATTAAGTCGCCCGCTGATGCCGTGATAGGCTGCGTTTCTGTGGGCTATTTCAACCGCCTTGGGTGAGATTTCCACGGCGGTCATTTTCAACAGGGGCATTTCGGAGAGCAATGTAATAGCAAGGGCCCCGCTCCCAAGCCCCATCTCAAAACCGGATATCTCCGATTTGTTTTCTCTGAAATTTTTGAGGATCACCTCGATGAGTATCTCTGTATCCGGTCTTGGAATAAGGACGTCAGGGGTTACAAAAAAATCCCGTGACCAGAATTCTTTTTTTCCCACGATGTAGGCCACTGGTTCATGATTGACGCGTCTTTTGATCAGCGTTTTATACAAGGAGAGTTCCTGGGACTGGAGAGGTCTTTCAAACTGAAGGTACAGATCGAGCCTTCTGATGCCAAGGGAATATGCAAGGAGAATTTCGGCATCGAGGCGCGGTGTTTCAAACTCCCTGTCCTTGAGGTAATCGATGCTCCAGTTAAGCAGCTTTTTGATGTTCCAGTCTGGCATTATTCTTCCCCGCCTGTCCTTAAGGCCTCTGCCTGATAGTGTGCCGACAAGGGTTCAACAAGCATGTCGACGGCCCCGCCAAGGATTTCGCTTAACTGATGGATGGTGAGCCCAATGCGGTGGTCGGTGACGCGTGACTGCGGAAAATTGTAGGTCCTGATTTTTTCGCTGCGGTCTCCACTGCCCACCTGATTGCGTCGTTCGGCTGCTTCTTTGGAGGTCTGTTCCTTTTGTTTCATGTCGAGCAGTCTTGAACCTAAAATTTTCATGGCTCTCGCCTTGTTTTTGTGTTGTGATCTTTCGTCCTGACAGATCACAACCAGACCTGATGGCAGGTGTGTGATGCGCACCGCCGAATCTGTGGTGTTGACGTGCTGTCCCCCTGCGCCGCCTGCACGCATGACGTCTATTTTGAGATCGGTGGGATTGATGTCGATCTCGACCTCATCGGCCTCTGGCAAAACGGCCACGGACACAGCGGACGTGTGGATGCGCCCACTGGCCTCGGTTTCCGGGACCCTTTGCACGCGATGGATACCACTCTCAAACTTAAGCCTTGAATAAACGCGGTCCCCCCTGATCATCGTGATGATCTCTTTAAATCCCCCCTTGCCGGTGCTGCTTGACGAGAGAATCTCGACCTTCCAGTTTTTTTGTTCGGCATAGCGCGAATACATTCTGAAGAGATCAGCGGCAAAGAGTGAGGCCTCTTCCCCGCCAGTCCCGGCGCGGATTTCTAATATTGTGTTTTTTTCATCGTTGGGATCTTTGGGCAAAAGAAGTACTTTTAGTTTTTCGGAGATCTGTTCGAGTTTTTCTTCCAGTTGGCGGATTTCTTCCCTTGCGAGGGAGCGCATATCATCATCGGCCTCAGTTGCAAGCAGGGAGCGGCTTTGCTCAAGCTCTGTCTGCGTGCGTGTGTATTCGCGATAGGTCGCAACGGTTTCCCTGAGGGCGGCCTGCTCTTTGCCAAGCAGGTGCAATTCTCTGGGGGTCAAGGTTCCCGAAGAAAGACGCTCGGTGATGTCCTCGAATTTTTGTTCGACCTGTTCGAGTTTTTTAAACATGATGTCATTCCCTGTCTGCGGACAAGCAGGTACTGCGCGTCCCACAACGGTACAATTTTGCTGTGTCAAATACAAGGGGAGATGGTCTTTAAGCCTTTGTTTCTAGAGTCTCCGTAACTTTGATCCCCCATTTGGGAAAGAGTCTTTGCAGGAAGAGATAAACCGGGGACGCAATAAACATGGTTGAATAAGTACCAAAGACAACCCCAACGATCAGGCAGAAAGAAAAGTCGTGAAGCACCCCGCCGCCCAGCAAGAACAGGACAACGACGACAAACAGGACTGTAAGAGAGGTGACGATGGTGCGGTTAAGTGTCTCCGTAACAGAGATATCGATGACATCCCTGGTTGATG
>JADGCS010000214.1 GCA_015228875.1 Deltaproteobacteria bacterium
CAACAAAGACAAGGCAAGGATCGTCCCCATCATTTTTGTTACGGCAACAAGCCACACCAACGAAAATATTTTTAAAGGGTACGCGTCCGGCGCCATCGATTATCTGTTCAAACCCGTTGAACCCCACATCATCAAAAGCAAGGTCGGCATATTTTTGGAACTCTACAAAAAACAAAAAAAACTCGAACTCACCCTGTTGCAACTCGACAACACAAACCGCGCCTTAAAAAACTTTACGGGCATTGTGGCGCACGACCTTAAAAATCCCATCACAGCTATTCGTCTCGAAACCGCGGTTGCAAAAAAAATCGCTTCTAAAATCAAGGACAGTTTAACATCACCAAGCCCAGAAATTCAGGGGCTCATCGATAAAATGGACACGGCCTTTTCGCACACCCTCGCCACCACAGACCGCATGCAGAGGCTCATTGTCGACCTTTTAAGCTACGCCTCTGCCGACAACGCAGAGCTTAAATACGAAACCTTCAACATCAAAGAAACCCTCGATAACGTCCTGCAGGATTTATCAGCGGCCATCGCCGCAAACAATGCCGTTGTCACAGTTGCCGACATGCCTGTCATACAAGCCGCACCCACACTGATTCGCCAGCTTTTTCAAAACCTGCTTGCCAACGCGCTTAAATTTCAAAACAAAGAGACCCAGCCGCAAATCCAGGTCTTCTGTCAGGCCGTCGATCACGCGGTGATCCACCCTCCCCTTAATACGCAGGCCGTTGGTCTCTGCCAGATCGTGGTCAAAGACAACGGGATTGGCTTTGACAACTGCCACGCCGAAAAAATATTTGGCGCGTTCGAAAGACTTGTCGACAAAAAACAGTTTGAGGGCTCCGGCATTGGTCTTGCCACCTGCCGCAAAATCGTCGAGCGCCACGGCGGCTCACTCACAGCACGCGGAGAGTTAGGCGCTGGTTCGCAGTTTTTTATTACCCTGCCCCTTGTCAAACAACCCTGACACCACTCTACACACGCCCGCCCCGTTGGGCCTACACCTGCGTGCTTTGCCAACAATAAAAACATCGACTCTGGTTTGAACCAACAAAAGTCGATGTTGTTAATCGCCGTAACCATTTGATATGTATAGGTGATTCTATATCGACTTTTCTATGGTTGACAAAAAGTCGATATACTCCTTCTTGCAAATGCGACAAAAAAATTGGTGTGATAGAACTCAAGGATTTGTTTTAGACTGAGTGACATAAATAATTGCGAATAATGAAATCCTTTTACTTCATTGCGAGGAGAGACAGGTGATGTGGAATTTACCGCCCCCTGGCAGCCAGTGACACCTTTGCTGTGACCTGGGCCGTTTCGTTGATTTTTTTTGCAAAGTCTGTCTGGGGTATTTGTTGCGGGATGATAACTTCTCCGCGACTGTTTTGTTTTGCGTAGATGCGTTGGATGATGTGAGTCTTTGCGTTGTCTGTCATTTGAGTTTGTTCTGCGGTGGAGAGCGACTGCCATTTTTTGTCCATGGCTTCCCAAAACGCCCTCTCTCGCGCAGCCCTTATAATCGCGGTTTCGGGGATTTTAAAACCGTTTTTATCACCTGCCATCTGCTGCTGTTTTTCGGCAATCAAGCGCCCTTTTGTTGATGCGTCGAGTTGTTCCCAGTGCCTTTCGGCAAGGAGCAACACCGTTTTTGTTTGTTCGTCTTCGTAGGCCATTTCGCGCGTTTTGATAAGCGGCGCCTCGAGGTGATCGGCGGGTTTTGCCGCAGCGCTGTTGAGTTCGGGATAGGCATCGGGGTTTTTAAGTGAGTGAATCCAAAACCCGACCGACGAATCGGCCTCGAGAATTTTTGTTTTGAGTAACGTGATATGGTGTTTGCATCGCTCCAGCCCAAAAAGTGCGATGTATTTTTCGACCACGGTTCTTGAAATGGGGAACTGGTTCACGCGATCCTCGAAACTTAAATCTAGAAATTGAAAGAATTCATCTGGATCGTCGGATGATGATGGATCTGATGATGGTGGAGATGTTGGGGATGATGATGATTCTGATTTTTTTTTGTTTAAAAAATCATCATCATCCCCTGATTTCCCTGATGATGATTTTAATAAAGTTTTATTTATATGTTGTGCATTATCAGGTATACCGGAGATTTCTTTTGATTGCAATGTGTTGATATTGTTAGGGTTGTAATGCCCGCCTGAAGAATCAGGTATGCCGGAAACGTTGTGATGGTTTGACCCTTCGACAGGCATACCTAAAAAATCATCCGAAAAATTGGGTATACCTGAATTTGCCAATGACTGGCGCGGTTCGCGGTCACTCTGCATTATATTGACTTGAGTTTCTTCGACCGAAAGGCTTGATTTTCTGTATTTGACGATGGTCTTTGCCTTGTTATCGGGTAAATTTAAAAATTCGTGTGGTAGAAATACTCTGTAATGCATCCCGCTTTGGTCGGTCTTTCCCTGTGGCTTGATGATCCTGTTTTTGAGGAGAAAATCTCTGTGGGCCTGAATTTGTGACCTTGCCACCCCTATTTCGTCACAAAATTTTTTGTAGCCACATTT
>JADGCS010000215.1 GCA_015228875.1 Deltaproteobacteria bacterium
ATGCTGTTGGATTTTTTTATTTTTGTTTTACTTTTTCCCATCTGTTTAATCCTCGATTAATTGCTTTGTCTTGCGCATCAACATCAACAGACCGCTTGTCAACGGCGGACACGATGACGTTGCCATTGGAGAAGAAGGGGTCAGGACTGGACATAGGACAATAAAATAATACTCAAAGGGTCAGGGAGGAGGGGTTTTTATCGTGCAAACTTTTTGTAAAGGATAATCAGGCCCGCTTTGTGATGGAAGACGGCAATGACAACGTGCTGGCCCAGAAGAAGATTGAATTTACCGACTTTCCGCTTGATCAAATAACCCTCTTTGCCCAACGCTACGGCAAAGACTATGTGGTGATGCTGCCGTCTGAGTGCTAAAAACAAAGGGGCCACGCTTTTAACTCTTCGATGATTACTGATCTCTTGCAAAAGATATCCTTGCCGAACCATAAAGACGGTTTGCAAGCAAATGCTGGGTTTGCTCGGCTGGTTTAAATCTCGCTGCGCGGAGGGGCAGACCACAGGCTATTTCTCTGGCCTTATCGGCATGCACTGTGGCAGAGGTCCACATGAGCATGGCACCAAGCGCGTGCCGGCTGATTTCGTCCCTGATGCCCGTTGCAATATAGCCTAGGTAAGCCGCACCAATCGAGATGCTTGCCGCCAACATGCAGACATCAAAGAGCTGTTCCTGTTTTGCAATAGCCTTTTTGTCCCTTGGAACATAGTTTTGGCCATCGGGTATAATGCCACTTCTAGAAATTTCACCAAGCCTGGCAATCACCTCGTCAATCTTTTTAACAATACTTATCAGTTCACCCAAATGCCGCCCTGATGCAGATTGAAAGAGATCAAACGCCGCGTTAATAAGTATGGCGGCCTGTCGCTCAATGCCTGTCTTGATGCGCTCGCCTGTGCTGGTCAGGGCGCCATCGACATACAACCACGCACTCGCTGCCGTCTCATGCATTGAGACGTCACGACCCAACATATCAAAAAGGCCCCCATAAGTTTTTGCTATGCCAGGAATGATGTTGTTTCGTTGTCGTTCAGCGCTTATTAAGAAATACACAATATCATGCAAGTCTGCAATGGCGCTGGTCACCGCCGCATGGGCATCGCTGTAATGACCGGGCAATAATTTAAGGGTGTCCTTGAGCAAAAACAACGCGCGTGCATTCCCCTCAATCGTACCACGCCCCATTTCTAAATTCGCGGCATGGATGCGTACCCTGATCTGCCCCCTCGTCCTAAAACCCGGTGTCACACTCTCGGATATACCACCAATGCCAAACTCATCAACACCCGGGACAAAACGATTATTCCACCATCTAAGATACTCAATACGACCAGAAACGGGACCAATGCACGTGGCAATCCCTGCCTGTGTGGGCTCAAAAAAACTCGGGGAAACAGGACCAATACAAGGTATCCCTGATGGTTTAAACGCAGGTCGCGCGACGGGGACCGGCCATTGACCCGCCTGCACCATGCTGTCTGTGAGAGCATCCAAATCATCCAACATCCTTTGATCCTGAGTGCTCGGGGAAGAACGAACATTATTAACTTCTGTACGAAAATAACCCACCGATACTTGGGGCATAAGAATTCTATTCATGGGCGATAACATATCCATAGCCGTCCCTTCGTGTTGTTTTGTGATTTCTAAAATAAGCCTTATAATATTTTTTCGTGGTTATTATGCGACGGCTAAAAACGCAAGGTTTTTGTCAGTTTTTTTAAAGGACCCGTTTTCTTGGTCTGGAAATTCGCTATCGCGGCCCACGCCGCAATTAAACGGAACTTTACAAAATCGAAGTTATGCAGCTTTGATGAATTGCTTTCAACGCTCAGCGGTCAGCACTCAGCCAGACAAGAACTAAAGAAGGGGTCATGCATTAAAGAAGGGGTCGGGACTGGAGTGCGCCAAGTAGAAGAAGGGGTCAGGAGTGCGCCAAGTAGAAGAAGGGGTCAGGACTGGACATAGGACAATAAAATAATACAATGCAGTCTATGGGCTGTGCGTTGAGGATAGAGTTTGAGTGGACGTGGTATAATGTTATGAATCACGGGCCACACCGTTGGGACATTTTTCATGAAGATGAGGGCCGTAAGGTCAATGATATGATGCTCAATGAGAGAGGAGAACGGCAAAACTCATCATGAGATTGCCAGAACGATGAAGATGGAGACGCAAGCAGCATCAAAGAGTTTGCTACGGTTTAAAAACATAGAGAGGAAAATGAATTGGTCAATGAAAGAGCCGTATTGAAGTAAATTGAAGTAAGTTCGTACTTAATCAAGACTTGATACCATTAGCATAACATCAACAAGCAAAATTGCAGAATCAACAGGTAGAGCAGAGAGCGCCTTATTCACAAGGAGCTACGCCAGAAAATTTTTGGGGATTTTCTGGCTACCTCCCTGTGAATA
>JADGCS010000216.1 GCA_015228875.1 Deltaproteobacteria bacterium
TGCATAAAACATTTCATGTTAAAGCGGTTAAAACTTTTGTAAAACCTGATGTAACGCATCTTGGAATACCGATAGTAAAGACCACTGCAGATTACATTGGTAAACTTGTCTGCCAGTTTGATTTTGTCTAAAAGGGGTCAAACCCTTACCTTTACTTTTGAAAGAAAAAGTCCTATGTTTTTAGGAGCTTTTATTTTCGGTGCATGATTTTATTGCCCACGTTTTGCAACACGTCCCTGACAGGTATCAAGTATTATCTGATGATATTAGACACCAATTATTTAGCTAAAAAAAAAGTATGACGGAGGTGCTGTTTTTATTACCCTAAATAATTTATTCTCGTTTTGATGTTTTTGTCAGGCAGGGAACCACGGTTTTTGTCAATTTTGGGGTCGGTTTAAAAACATCATTTTGGTAAAGTACCATCTCATCCGGGAACAAGGGAGCCTCAGGTTTATCAGGGTGGCTTTGCCACGCGTGGAGGATGGATACACACAAAATCGGACCCGCTGAGCAGCGAAATATGGATAGGAGGGGCAGCGGTCAAAATGTTGGAAGGTACAATCTTTTAAAGTCTCGATGAGCGGCATTATATCATCCAGAAAATATATATTTTGTCGGTATTAAAAAAGCATTGTTTAATATTAGCATATATGTTAACATCCTAAATATAGGGATGTGCGAGGTTGCAAATGCCACTAAAAAATTACATTACTGTTCTTGCTTACGATGGTGATGTTTTCAGCATTGAGTTTTTGGTTACAAGATCCGGTGAAGTGCCGGCTCAGAGCTGGCTTGATTCCATATCTTTATCAGCGCAACAGAAGTTTGCTGCGTTGTTTACGCGATTGGGAGACCATGGTAAAATCTGGAATGAGAAAAAATTTAAGCATCTGACAGAGTCGGATCAAATATTTGAATTTAAGGTTGACGATGGCAGAGTGCTTGCGTTTTTCTTTATTGGCAAGCGGGTTATCTTGACTCACGGATTTAAAAAGAAAGGCAAAAAAACACCCAAAGGTGAAATCGCGAGAGCTGAGGGCTATAAAAAGGAATTTGAAGAAAGGAATAACCATGAATAATAAAAAACCAAGCTGGCTACAAAACAAATTATCAGATCCTAAATTTAAAAAAGGGTACGAAAAAGAGGTGGAGCGGCTTGGCATTGCCGAACAAATACTCCAACTGAGAATGCAGGCAAAACTGACCCAGTCGCAACTGGCAAAAAAAATTGGGACTACTGCCTCGGCCATCAGCAGATATGAAAATGCTGCGTATGGGCAGTACGGGATTCAAACCCTGTATAAAATCGCCGCCGCCTGCGGTTGCCGGTTAAGGATTTCTTTTGAACAGGTTTTGATGGGGCGTAGGCGTACCGCATCCTGAATGGC
Organism: Deltaproteobacteria bacterium; assembly: GCA_015228875.1. Classification (GTDB taxonomy): domain Bacteria; phylum UBA10199; class UBA10199; order UBA10199; family JADGCS01; genus JADGCS01. Next base: position 1,392 of record JADGCS010000216.1, read on the forward strand.
GTGCGTTTCAAATTTTAATGAAGGGAACAATGCCATGACCATCAACTGGATATAGTCGTTGAGCTTAATGGTGGGATATTTTTTTAGATAAAGTGTGGCTATTTTTTGCCAGAGTTTGAAGGAAGTGTACGGCCGTTAAGAATTTAAACTCGCTGTTATTGATCTGGATGCGAACGTGATAGAGCTGGCACCTTTTTGCGGCGCTGGGTATGTGGCACCTTTTTGCGAGGCAGGTTCTTTTAGAGAGTTATGGCATCATGTAGAGCAATTTTTTTTTAGAAACTACAGGGTGCAGTCGCCGCGGGTACTAAGCTGTGGTGCCCTTGTTTTTTCGAGATAGCCTGCCAAAAGACGCGGGTGAATCAAGGCAAAAACCCCATCGGGAGATTTTACGGCCACGAGATTGAGGCCCCCTTGTCTCACAGCACCAAATCCGCCTGCAAGCCGCTCTGTTTTTAAATCCTGTGCTTCATGCATGAATTGCCTGTGGAGTGACGGTGTGTCGTGTTGAATGGCAAACATCTGACCCGCCGCTATAAGCAGGCTGTCGGTTGGCTCGGTGTGCCTGTGTCCAAGACCAGCGTCAATAAGGACCCTTGCATCCCTCGTCACCTGGCCTGCATAAAATCTATTGACGCCGCTAAAAAAATGACCCGGTAATTTTAATGAGTCGGTTGCCCAGAAAGGCACATCGACTTCGAAGCGAAAGCCCGTGGCCGTCATGGCAGGTGTGGCTGTCACGGCACCATCCCTGTACGTGTTGATCCACGCACCAACATCTGCGGTCAATGGTTGTATTTGATGTATTGATCCTTGCATAATACCATCCTAACCCGCATAAAGCGGAAAATACTACGCGGGAGGACACCATGCAAAAATTGTTGCCGAAACGCGTAGAAAAAACCTTCCAAGGTTCTATTGTTTGCGTTTGCGGGCTCATATGCCGAGTCGTCAATTGATCTCAAGCATAATATGCTTTGCATGATTGGGTTGGATGTT
>JADGCS010000217.1 GCA_015228875.1 Deltaproteobacteria bacterium
ACGAAGCAATCTCCCGCAACCAATTGATTTCAGGAGATCGCCACGCTTCGCTCGCAATGACGATTCGCTCGTTTTACGTCAAAACAGGGGCTTTCCCGACAGACACTATGTAAACGGGGTGTGAATGACAGTCCATTGTCACAGATCGGGTCCTATCGGGGTCTTTGATTCCGGTGTGGGGGGGCTTACAGTGTATCAGGAGCTTAAGCAACTCCTGCCAGCAGAATGGTTTGTTTATCTGGGTGATACCGCCCGGGTTCCTTACGGGACAAAATCAAAAGAGGTTGTTCTTAAGTACGCATTGCAGAACTCGCTTTTTTTACTCGATCAGGGTGTTAAGATGATCGTGGTGGCCTGTAATACCGCGAGTGCCTATGCCCTGCGGTATCTTCAAGACCGGCTCAAAGTACCTGTTGTGGGTGTTATCGAATCCGGTGTCAAGGCTGCCCTTGCACACACAAAAAACCTCAAAGTGGGTGTGATTGGTACAGAGGGGACGATCAAGTCTGGTGCGTATGAACGGCTCTTAAAACAGGCAAACCCAACGATCACTGTTTTTTCAAGAGCCACGGGTCTCTTTGTCCCCCTCATATAAGAAAATCTCCTCGATGACCGCGTGATTGTTCCCGTCTTTGATCACTATCTCAAGGGTTTTATCTGTGAAGATATCGATACCCTTATCCTTGCCTGCACACATTACCCGCTGCTTAAATCAAAAATGAAGGTTTACTTTAACAGACCCATCCACTTTGTGGATTCTGCACTGGAGACGGCAAGGCTTGTTTTTTCTGTACTCGGCGCTATGAATCTTTCTAGCGAGACCACGGCAGCTGGGCCAGACCAAATCTATTTTACCGATTGCCCAGAACGTGTGCAGGGGATCGCCTCAAATATCTTGCAAGACCAAAATACTAAAATAATAAAAGCGGATGTAAATTGATGGGTTGTATATTATATCTCATGCAATACATCATGCTATATCAGTGGTGAGTGGATTGCTTTTTTTGGGTTGGGGGTGCGCACGCCCCAGTCTTCGAGGGGTATATCTGTATAATGGGGGATAAACACCCTAGAACTCGCTCGGTCACAAAACGGGCAGAATAAAATCGCATTAATATTAAATAGATAAACAGAGAAAAAAGGACCAGGTTTGGTATGTTGATTGCTTAACCTGATGGTATGAACTACAGGAGCGAAAAAAAAGAGGGTGGTGGCTTGAGTGTGCAGGCTTACGGAGAGAGAACTGATTTGCAGAGCGTTACTGATCTTGAATTTGTCATGACAAATTCGGCATTCGGGTACGAGTACGCCATCTCCGCCCTCGATAAAGAAGGTGAATGGGGCTTTGGGTCTGACAAGATCAAACAAGAAGTCGACGGTTATAAAAAGGCCTATTTTGAGGCGAGAAGAAAATTAAAAAGGCTCGATGAAAGACGTCTCACCAAACTTGAGCAAGATCTGACCATGCAAAAGATGATGGTCTTTTCAAGACAAAAGTATCTGCATTAAAAATCACAGATATCCTGTCTGTATTTTTTTCATCCCGTGAATACTCCGTGGTGTTTTTCTTAACTAACCAATTGATATAAGCCCAAAATTTGAGGACTATCTCCTTGACATAGGTTGACTCGTCATCTAGTAACGCCACCCAAACACAACTCGACGGATGTTCAAATGATTTTTAGGTTTTTCTGCCGACTTAGCTCAGCTGGTAGAGCAACTGATTTGTAATCAGTAGGTCATCGGTTCAATTCCGATAGTCGGCTAAAACTTTTGCACTTGGCTTTGCCAGGCGCAAAAGTTTGGTTATTGGTTGTTCGTAGTTGGGAGGTGTCGATTTTTCAATTACGGATTACCAATTACCAGTAACCAAAAATTTTGCTTCAGCAAAATTTTTTGGAGGGATGCCCGAGATGGTCAATGGGAGCAGACTGTAAATCTGCCGGCTTATGCCTTCGAAGGTTCAAATCCTTCTCCCTCCACAAAAAAATAATTTGGCCTTGGCCAAATTATTTTTGGTAGATGGCAAATGGTGGATGGTTCATGGTTAAAACCATCTACCAAGAATCGCACACCAATTTGTTTGTGTGGCATAAAGCCAAATCAATTTCGCGGGGGTAGCTCAGTGGCTAGAGCATCAGCCTTCCAAGCTGAGGGTCGCGGGTTCAAGCCCCGTTCCCCGCTAAAAGTTAGAATGAAGATTAACTACTGTTAATCTTCATTCTAACTTTGGTTGTTGGTTTTTCGTGGTTCGTAATTGGGAAATTTCGATTCTCCAACTACGAATTACGACGAACCATTT
>JADGCS010000218.1 GCA_015228875.1 Deltaproteobacteria bacterium
AAAAAGGTGCTTGATGACGCAAGGGCGGAGGCGTTTGGTTTAGCCCGAGGGGCCTTAACACTCATGCTCCATACGGGGTCTCGGGCATTGGGGCATGGTGTTGGAACAGACTTTATTCAGGCGGCTATAAGCCAGAACAGAGGGAGACCCACGTCTGTTGCTGACGTATACGCGTTGGATGCCGCCTCTGAGACAGGGCAAAGTTACCTGGCCGCAATGAATGCCGCGGCCAATTACGCCTTCGTAAACCGATTTATGGTAGGGGTATTGGTCATGATGGTCCTAAAAGAATTTTTTCCCGCGGTGGAAGACACCATGGTGTATGACCTGTCGCACAATCTTGTTCAAGCAGAGCAACACGATGGACAGGATCTCTTTGTACACCGCAAGGGTGCTACCAAAGCTGTTCCGGCGTCTCTGGCGGGTGGTCTCTATGCCGGTACGGGCCAGCCCCTTTTGATCCCCGGATCCATGGGGACTTTAAGTTATGTCCTTGCGGCACTGGAAGGGAGCGCACAAACCTTGCACAGCGTGAATCATGGGGCCGGACGAGTTTTGACTCGCAAACAGGCGATGTCTTCGAGGGAGGGCGATATGTCAGATACGCGAGGGGGGGGATTTAGAAAACGTCATCTCATCATTTCGGATCAGGAGTTTGCACACTCCATGAGGGGGGTCGCGGGTCAATTTGCAGACAGGAGGGCAATTAAAACGGAGGCCCCACAGGTGTATAAGGACATCGATACAGTTATCAAGGTGGTGAATAAATCCAACCTAGCGGCACCCGTTGCCCAATTGAAACCCATAGGTGTGGTCAAGGAGTAAGGTCTTATCATGCACACGAATGTACCTTCAACACACAGTTTCATGACAGGTTTTTACGATGGGGTATTTTCACGGTTGCCATCACAGATGCAAGAGTTTGTGACAAGGGCGCAACCGACAGCAGAAGATATTGCCAGCCTCACACCCTACGGTGAGGCGTTGGCAAACACTTTTCCCGAAGAAGGGCGTGCGTTATTGGTTGCGATCCAGCAAGGAAGGGCACAGCGCGTAGAAAAAACCTATCTCGGTTCTAAATGCAACGATTTGGGGGAAAAATTGCCCCAAGTCACAAGGCTCCATTCTGTTGAGAATCTTGACAGGGTCGCACGCGACCTTGAGTATGGCCTAAGGCGTGGAAGTATTCCCTCTGCATCAACGCCAATCGGAGCACGGGTTCGCAACATACTCAATGCTGTTTCAACAAAACCCTACGAGCGGATGACAGAACAAGAACAACGGGCTTTTTTAAGAAGAAACCTATCCACGAAAGAACCAGAGCAAGCCTATCTTTTGATTGCCCTTATCTTCATGCGCGGTCATCAAAGGACCCTGCTGGATTTATGCACGGACAGCGCTGTTGAGATCAGGCAGAGGATGGGCGAGATATTGCTGGAAATAGCGGACAGACTCCGAACAACGCGCGCACCCCAAACACTGTCAATGGTTAGAGATAATTTGAAATTATTTGGAGAGCTTCACCCTGATATATTGAGTCTGTTTGCCGAAGACGATCCCGACATCAACCACAGGGTTTTTCGTTGTCTGCTAGACCTTGCGCAGACAAGGCCAGAGGGCTGGTTGGTCAACCAGATGCATCAATTGCTCGACTTGGAATTATCGGGGACAAAGACTCAGGATAGATTTTTGGCCTCGGCAAGACTGTTTATCGGTGATCTTTCGGATTCTGACCCCGATGACGCGCGGTTGGCAAATGGCCTGCAAAACCTATTGCATGCCCACGGTTTCTCCTAATGTCGGTGGGGGCGTATCAAGTTCAGCCGGTTGTTTTACTGTCCTTGATTTTTTGTGTCCAAACAAGGCCTCGGCAATGGCTTCAAATTCCTCCATGGGGATTGCCTCACCGCCGGGCTTGTTCTTTCTAACTTCTTGCTCAAGTAACCTTCTCTCTTTTTTGTCTAAGCCCCATTTTCTTGCCACATCATTCACGAATGTTTGTTCTGATCTGTGTTTTCCACGCGATTGAACATCGTGCCCTTGCGCGTCTCTTACTCTATCACGATTGGAGGAATGTCTTGGCTGGCTGCCATAATCATCCCACGCATCATCATACCCGCGACTGCCACGCCCTTGTACTTCTCCTTTCTGTGCGTACAACCCCATCCCACCTGCTACGGCCGCATCAGCGGTCGCAGAACAGAACAGACCGCCGATCCCTGTTAATCCGGGGCCGCCGGTCGCTACAGCCCCTGCTGCCCCTGTCATCTGTCCTCCG
>JADGCS010000219.1 GCA_015228875.1 Deltaproteobacteria bacterium
CAATGTTCCTCCGCTGAATAGGTCTATGGCGAAAAGATGGGCGGAGTTGTTCGAAAGGGACTATGGTGCAGTCAATTACAGATTTCTCACTTGCGCCGCCCTGCTTTGGGAACAAATCGGCACTGCTGAGCTTTCTCCTTTAAGAAAGATCATGTGTTATGAGCAGGCCGGTAGATTATGGACGCAGTATTTGGACCTTGAAAAAGAAAACGGGCGGTCCTTAGATCCAAAAGACCAAATAAGGGCCGTGAGGTGTTTTTTGAGGGCCGCAGAACTTGCCCCGCAACAGGGTGATACCTGTCGATCTGATATACTGTGGCTTCGTGCTGTGTCGGTGCCGGGGATTCATGATAATTATGGATTACGCAGTGAAATTGACCAATCAATAAAGACCGTGAGAGAGGCACGACGGACGGTACCGCTGGACCTTAAAACGGGGGGGGTGACCCTTAAGTCGGCAGGGGTTCAGAGAGAAAGACCGGTAATTCTTTTTGTAAATTCAAATAGTGCTTTGAGCAATCATCCTTTAGAGAGGCTCTACCGTGAGCTTCCCATCTATGTTGGGGCTGATCTCTTTGCCCCGCCGTCAGAGAAAAGACCGCACATCTTAAGGCTTGTGCTCACACAGGGTTGTCAGTACGGGGCCTGTACTTTCTGCGGCGGTTATCAAGGCCTACCGGCCTCCACATTGACCCCGCAAGAATTTCGCGCCCATGTCGACGAGGTCTTTAAGTTTCTTGAAGGAGCTAACAGTCACTCTGGCTTTTATCTCCGCAAGGTCTTTATCGGCAGTGGCGATGCCTTCAGTGTGCCGACGACAAGACTTTTAGATGCACTGGAGTACACAAGACAGGCCTATCAGAGGGCCCACTGGTTTAGAAATGTGCCCGAGTCAATATCGTTATATGCAAGGACCTCCAGTGTTCTTAAAAAGACACCACAAGAATTAAAAGCCCTCAGAAAGGCCGGTGTAAGGATGGTGTATGTAGGTTTTGAAACAGGCTCTGATGCGCTCCTTAAGTATGTTAAAAAGGGGCAATCGCGCTGGCAAACAGAGCAGGCAATTACAATGCTGCATGAAGCGGGTATTGTTGTTTCGGCCATGGTTATCTCCGGTCTGGGAGGGGCAAGATTTTACCAAGACCACATTGTTGAAAGCGCGGCCCTGTTATCAAGGACACAACCCCGATATGTCACATTCATGGGCATCAATGTTGCACTAAGTTCAGCCTATGCCCGCATGATGCACGAAGAAATGAGCGCAGGGACTAATCGCCCGCTAACACCCGAAGAGACTGTATCACAGGTCAGTCACATCATAGATAGGACGGAGATAACAGAGGCGACAGAGGCGGGTTCTTTTCCCGCTGATATCGATTGTGTCGGGCAAAACCCTCTGACTTTTTCAAACACACATCTTCATGATAAAGATGCAAAAAAACGACTTGCTGCTGATTTGCGTTTACGATCTCGAATCATCGGGGCCACACCCTCTACAATGATCAAAGTAGCGGTCCGTGCGCTTGCGGGGTTTGTTGCAGACGAAACCGAAAACATATTGCTGCGCGTCTCGGCAGCGCAGGCACTGTGGTACTTTGGCAGTCATGCCTTAGAGGCTCTGCCGGTCCTTGAGGCCTTTGTTAATAAATATCCTGTCGAAAAAGCGATGGGTGGTGTTAAAGCAGTCATGAATCATATTCATACAGGCTCTATCCCTTCCGATGCACAGACAAATGTTCCGCCGACAGCAGAGGCCATTGCCCATAATTTTGCCATCACACGTGACATCCCAAACCCCCTGCATCTTGATACCCGCTGGCTCGAGGGTCTCATGAAGGCTATTATAAATTATCAGGGGAGAAGTCTGGTTGAATTATGGTCATTTGATAGGTAAAAAAAATGTAACTGGTCAGCATTTTTTTAACCATCATGGATAAAATTGGGGAGTTTACCTTGAAAGAGATAACAGAAAAAAATCCAGCCAATCCTTTAATACCAATTGTTTGCAGTCCAAAAAAAACAGAAAAATCGTCAAAAAAATCCCAAAAATCTGATTTTTTTTAAAAAGCCCCCCAGAAATTATAGTGCATATCACGGGGTTGTGTCACTCGCGGAAAAAAGGCCGACCTTGATTCCGCGACTCAAAACCACAAAAATCAGAGCAAACACAGGACTGGTGCTCGTTTAAGGCAATTGCTCGACCTGCTGTTTGTTCACCAGTTTTAAAATGGTGATTTTGATGTACATGTGAT
>JADGCS010000021.1 GCA_015228875.1 Deltaproteobacteria bacterium
CGTGTTTACCGTTGTATGACAAGAAGGGTGGCCGATTTGATATTTTGAAACAATTGAAGCGTTTGCGTGGCACACAGATGGGTGATTGGCCATGTGATGTCCGTGGAGAAGAGATTGTCATAGCTGGGCGTGTTTGCGCTATCAAGAAGAGCAAAATAGCTACAGAATTGGCACAAAAAAAAGTTATAAAAGAGGCTCGTAAAGATGGTCACCAAGCTAAGCCCGAAACATTAATGGCGGCGGGCTATATTTTTGTATTCACGACGATGAGGCGCGAAGTGATGACGACCTCATCTGTATTAGAAATGTATCGTGGACGCTGGCAGATCGAATTGGCATTTAAGCGATTGAAGTCAATCATTGGACTGGGACATTTGCCCAAACAAGATCCTGCAGGTGCTCGTGCCTGGATACACGGGAAGATATTTGCATCGTTTCTGATTGAAACGCTAATAATGGCGGGTGAACTTTTTTTTCCATGGGGGTACCCGCTCCAAGAAGCGGCGTAAACGAAATCGCTGTATGTGGAGAGAGATACAATTCATGAGGCACTTGGTAAGTCAGGCCATAAATCCTCGATTGAAGTTGGCATGCAGCATAAAAAACTGGGAACGTATTTCTATTCATCTGCGAGAAAGACCCAGAAAACGAATTTCTCAGTGGACGACGTATCATGACGGTTATTAAGTTAGCGCTTATGGGAATACTACCCCCCTTCCCTTTTGCAGCTCGCGGGAGAAAACCAGACGTATATCTTTCAACTCAAACTCATTGGGCCGCTTGAGCCGCTGTTTGCCATCCTCGCAGACACGGCTATCATCAAGGCCGGTGTCTCGCTCGACTTTGACCTCAAAGAACTGCAAAAACTCGAGCCCTTCACACCCGCTGGTTTTAAAGACCTTGCCGCCCTCGCAAAAAAGGCCGGGCTCATGAACCACGGCCTGCGCGGCATGACGGCTGTCCTGCTCAAATTTCGCATCTCCAAGGGCGCCCAGAGGTCCAATTGGGCAAAGCCGCTTCTTTCACGCGACCAGATCACCTATGCCGCCACCGACGCCTGGGTCAGCCGTCTTTTGTATGAGAAGCTGATCTGGATCACAAAAAAAAATGACATCTTTTTAAATTCCGCCAATTCGAAGTCAGAGTTTGGTGGTAAAAACCCAACCTCCCCTGGTTGAGGCTGTCGATTTAGACAGCCTCCCTCTATTTTCAATTTTCCATTTTCGAAAAACGTCAATGAAAATGGCATGAGAAAATGGAAAATGGAGGGAGTCTGATCGATTTTCTTCGAAAATCGACAGCCTCGGTTCCAAGGGGAGGCGGCCCTATTTGGCAAGCATCCTTGTTTATTCTAAGAACGTTCCATGGCAGGTTGAGGCCGCACGGGCCATCGGTGAGATCCCGTGTGAACAAAGCTTAGAGTTCCTGCAAAACGCGCTTGAACAGCGCTATCTTTTTAAACCCTTTGTCAGTCAAAATGGAAGAACATACGATGTGATAAGCGAGCTTGAAATCAGCCTTGGCAAGGTGAGGTTTGCGTTGGAGAATCAAAAATAATCTCCGGATACAGCATTTCATTTAAACGAGCTTTTATTATCTTGATTTAATGCTGTTCCTTCAATATCGAAAACTATGTCTGAAGAATTGGAAGTCCTTAAAACAGTTTCCCAAAAACTAAACAACGCCAATATCCCTTACATGGTGTCTGGCTCTGTTGCCATGAACTTTCATGCCCAACCGCGCATGACTCGTGACATTGATATCGTAATCAATTTAAGCCAGACAAATATACAAAACTTTATCGACATCTTTAAAGAAGATTTTTATCTTGATGAAGACACAATAAAAAAAGAAGTGTCGGCATCAGGGATGTTTAATCTCATACACAACAAATACATTATCAAAGTTGATTTTATCATCCACAAAAATGATGAGTTCAGCCTTACAGCCTTTGAAAGACGCTTAAATGTTGATGTTGACGGTGTTATCATCAGCATTGCCACTGCTGAGGACTTGATTTTGGTCAAGCTTGACTGGGCAAAAGAAAGCATATCGGAGATGCAGTTAAAAGACGTATCAAATATAAAAAAAATGGCAGAACACATTAATTACACATACCTCAACAATTGGATTGACAAATTGGGGTTACAAGAAGTCTATAAAAAAATCACATGACCGACACAGATCCAAAAACAGAGGCAATCTACGCAAAGATGATCATGGCCAAATCTGGTGTTGAACGGCTAAAAATGGGATTATCGATGTTTGACATGTCAAAAAAAATTGTCATAGCCTCAATCCGCGCAACAGGCAACACAGACAATATGACTCGACAATTACTAATAAGATTCTATCAGGATGTCCTTGATTCAGACACTATTGATAAAATAACCGCTCTGGCATCACAGCAAAGTTAACATGAGTTGAATGGACATCAACCTTCGTCATTTTTTACATTAATCTACAGCATAGTATCTGCTGTCTCTGCGATCACTAAGAAACCTCTGGTGTTTATGCCAGTCACGGCACTCTTGGACGTCAATATTTGTGACAACAACACCCTCATGTGTACCTGCCTTCGCAATAATTTCTCCGCGGCTGTTGCATACCAATGACTGGCCGGTGAATTCAATGTTGTCTTCTTTGCCCGTTCGATGAACCACTGTCATGTATATCCCGTTGATAATGCACTGCCCCCTGATCATTGTCTCCCATGTCTCCCCCCCCACCCCTCACCTCGTCTCCACGTACCAGCGGTATCTCCATTCCACAAATTTTCGCAGGGAAAAATCGATCCCAAAACCAATCAGCGTGATCCAGATTGTGTAGGGGATAATGACATCCATAGACAAATACCGTCTCACGAGAAAGATACGGTATCCCAGGCCGTCTGAGGATGCGATGGCCTCGGACGCAATGAGAAACATCCAGGCCGCGCCAAGGGTAAGCCTGATGGCATCAAACAAGGCCGGTTTGATCTGCGGTAAAACAATGCGATACACAACTTCGAACTGCGTGGCCCCTAGGCTTAAGGCCTTGGTGATCTGCTCTCTGGGGATTTTGGAGGTCTCGTGATAAATATCGCGGGTGATCACCGGGCACACTCCTATAAGGATCAGCATGACCTTGGCAAGCTCATCGACACCAAAGGCAATAAACAGGATAGGCAAAATGGCCAACGGCGGGATGATGGAAATAAACGTGACCAGCGGCAACATCACCCCACGCAACAAAGGCAACATCCCCATGTTGAGACCCAGAAAAAGACCGATAAACGCTGCCACATGAATACCAATGGCCATCCTGCGCAAACTGGACAGGGTGTCTTTCCACAGAAGATACTCGCCCGTTCTTTTGTCTGGTGTAAAGGCCATCATGTCGACGGCGTTCACCATCTGCCCCAACGAAGGCAGAATCTTGTCCTGCGGGTTATCGGCAAGCCTCTTCGCAGACTGGCTAAAATAGAGGGAAAGCAGGATCACACACGGGATGAGGGCAAGCGTCCAATTGACCAAAAGGGTTGGCTTTGCGTGCAGACCCATCTGCTCGGTAAATTTATTCATAGGAATTTTAAAGGTCGTTCGAGCGCGGTTGCATCCCGTGCAAAACAGCAGAATGCAGCCGCATCCCCCAAGGGCATTTCCTTCGGGCATCAAAATCAAGTGAGCAACTTGTGATAGACTACAATTTTCCGTCCACAGCCATCTGCATCACACTGCTGTCAAACCTGAGTTTGACATTGGCCTTGTTCCCCATCACTTGGCCATCGGAAAACTCGATACCTACAAGATCCTTGTTGGGCGCGCCTTGGCCGTACAGACCGTGGTCAAACGAGAATGTCCTGACGTACTCCATGGTGTCCTTGAGTTTGCTCCCTTTGGCAAATTCGACGGCATCGGCTGGCTCGTAAAACATGGCCGTCGTCTTTAACTGCGCCTTAAATTCTGCAACCGTGGCCCCCGCCTTGTTCGCCATCATCTCGTGCGCCTTGTCGGTCTCGGGCCCCTGACCCTTCATGACCTTCATGGTCTCAAACCACGCCGCTACGAGGGCCTTTTTTAAGGTCTCCGGAGCATCTGTGTGGATGACCAACATGTCGATGATCTCTCCGGGGATGCGGGACGAATCGAAGACCATGTTTACATCTTTGCCGTTGCGCACGTTCATTAAAATGGGATTCCATGTTACTGCCGCTCCCGTTGCATCGGCGAGAAAGACCGAACCGATATCGGCATCACTGGTATTGATGAGGGTCAGATCCTTTTCGGTCATCCCGTTCATGGAAAGCGCCCTTGAGAGGAGATAATGAGAAACAGAGAGTTCGACAAGTTTCACCTTGCGCTCTTTGAGGTCTGCCATTGCAGACCCTTTTTTGACCACGATACCGTCGTTCCCGTTGGAAAAGTCGCCAATGATAAGGGCCGTGCTGTCAATCCCACCCACCGCGGGGATGGTGAGGGCATCCATGTTGGTCATTGTGCAGGCCTTAAACTTACCTGCAGTATACAGATTAATAGATTCTACATAATCGTTGACCAGTGTGAGTTTGATCTTGATCCCGTACTTATCTGCCCATTTTTTTAAAATGCCTGATTCATCGGCATAGGCCCAAGGCTCCCAGCCGGTGTAATGCGACCAGCACACACCGTACTCGGTCTGGGCCTTTGCGGTTCCTGTCAGACAAACTACTGCAACCATAACGACCATAAATAAAATAACCATTTTTTTCATAGCATCTCCTTGTTAGTTTAACAGCCTTTAGCCCAGAGCCCATAGCCCTTAGCCAAAAAAACGAAGAACGCCCTCCCTGAACCAGCACCCATCCCCCGGCTGGGGGGGTAAGGGCTCTGGGCTGTATTAATCGACATCCAGACTCAGAGAAGACCTCTTGCTGTTGGATTCTTCCATTTCTTTAATTTTATCCTCTGCCTGCGTATTGAGACGATCCATCTGCAGGATAGCGTCTGCCATCTGCGGCAGGGCATTTAAACGAAACTGCGAGATATCATCCATCGCGATTTTGATATCTTTAAAGGCATTTTTTAAAACTTCCATGTCAAGCTGTGTGGTCGAGGCCTGCTTGTGAATCTCGGCACCCTGCGTTTTAAGACGCTCGGCAGTGCCTGCGATCAGGCTGTTGGTTGTGGCACTGATTGCGTTGATTTTGTCGAGCACAATCTTTTGATCGGCGAGCGCCATGGCCACCGTAACAGCGACCTCCAATGCAGAGACAGTCACATTGAGCGCCCGATTAACACCACGGACCAGCTCCTGATTGTTGCGGATAATGAGCTCGGTGGAGAGAACACCCTGTTGATTTACAGCAAGCTGCTGCTGCAGGTCCATGATACGCTGCCTTAAGGGAAAGAGAAGTTCTTCGCTCACAAATTTTTTTCGCTGTTCATCGGCAGCCAGTTCCCTCTCGAGAGAATAAGTGATTTTCTGGTCAATCACCTGTCCCAGTGCAATGGCTCTTTTTAATTTTACAGTGAGTTCCCGCATGCGCTTTTGATCTTCTGCGAGTGTGACGTTATCTCTTTTAAGCTGTTCACGGCCAAGCTCTAACGAGCGTATGATGGCGCTGATCACCGTTTGGGCGCTTTCGTACCTCGAAAAATATCTTTTGAGAGGCGAACCCACACCGGGGATGGCCCCCACGAGCCTTGTGAACCAACCCGCCTGAAAGTCCATGCGAGAGGGGTCAAGGTCTTCAACCTGAATTTTAAGACCGATGAGGGCGTTGGCCACCTCACCGCCGTCTTCACTTCTTTGGGATAATTTTTTTACAGGTTCCTTGAGCATCCTGCTTTGCGCCGATGATTTTTTTTGCAAATCAAGCCCCATGTTTTCGACCGCGGCCTTTACATCCATCTGCGCCGCTGCATCATCGTTTTTTATACCAAGAAGTCTGCCCACAAACTCATCTGCTTTTTTTTCGAGTTCCGGATCGCTCACCGGCTTGTCCGTGATTCCCTCGTCGATGCCCAACTCGGCTTTCAAGACCTGCTGATCCACCGCTGCCAATTTTTGATCGACTGCTGTCTGTGCAACTTGTGCCTGTGCTGTCTGTGCCATCGTGACCTCCTGTTTATTCGTTCAAAGTTTTTGAGCACGCCGCGCCAGATCTTCTAAATCGGCTATTGCGGACTCCATATCTACGCTGGCCCTGCCCTTGACAATCTTTGCGGAGGCTAGCGACGCCGTTGTCTGGTCGAGTTCGGTCATCGCCTTCTCGTTACTTGTGAGCAGTGTGTTGATCTCATCGAGTTGTTTTTTGCGCAACTCAAGCCGTCTTTCAAGTGTTTCTAATTCTTCTTCATCCGCTTTGGCTAGTGTGTTGAGTTTTTTAAGACAGTCAAAACGCCCTTTGATGTAATCCTCATCGATATTTCCCGAACTTTTAATCAGAGTGGCGATCGACTGCAGGTTATCAAGCACCGAGAGATAGACCTGCTCTGCCGTCCCCATATACCTGTTAAAGGTGAGTTCTCCCGGTTGTATCTTGTCTGCCAAGACCTTCTGGATAGACTCAAACCGTGCATGAATCATGTCAAACTGCGCTTCTGCCTGCCCCGCAAATTCCTCAAGCCCCTTTTGTGTCTTGAAATTTTCAAGTTCCTTTTTAAGACCGTTAAGCAGGCCGACCCGCTGTTCCTCGATTTTTTTTTGTAGTCTTTGGATATACCGCGACGCAAAAGTTTTTTTGCGCACAAAGTAATTAATAAACCACATGAGCGAACCAAGGCCAAGACCCGCAACAGCGGCGGTGATCGCCTCGACCGGTGCCTTGAAAAGGATCACACCCAGGCCGCCCAGGACGCCTATCGCCAGAGGGTACAGTGTGAGCGGGTGGGCCGCGGTTGTTTTGAGCACAGCCGTGTCGGTCGCCTCTTTGGAAAACTCACCGACACGAATGGCATGACCTGCATTTTGATTCATGTTAATACACCTCAGATACCAGATGAAGCGCAACCCGTGGTAAACGGTAATTGTAGGCCCTGTCTGATTCTCCGGGCAGCCTGTCCAGAGGTTCAAGCGCTCCCCTGCCGAGAGCGCGGAATCTGTTCTCGTCGATATTGTAGGTGATCATCAGATATCTTTTTACCGCCTCGGCCCGATCGAGTGACAACGACATATTTGCCTCTGTGTCGCCTTTAAGTCCTGTGTGACCCTTGATCACAACACGAAAATGGGGGTAGTGTTTAAGGTTGGCGGCGGCCATGTCGAGTTCGATCTTGCCGTTCATGTCTAAAAGTTCTGTGCCGCTCTGAAACGTGACGGGCCTGATTTTTAATGTGCCAATCTCGTGGAGGGCCTCCCACTCCGACAATGTGAGGGGCTTAAATTTTCTTTCGAGTGATTCGTCTGTCGCGGTTTCAGTCTCCTGTGTCCCCTGAAAACCGGTCTCGCCGGGCAGGCCGTGCTCGTATAGTTTTTGTATGAAGGAGCGGTTCTGCAAACGGTAAGGGTCAGCATCGGGCAGGGGATTGTCTGCAAAATCGCCGGCCTTTTGCAGGATCTGCACTGCGGCCTCCATTGCATCGACAAGGCCATCGTAGCCCAAACCATCCTGATTTTTTATTCCAAACCATACTGAGGCATTTTCGTGCAGAGACATGAGTTTAACACCCTTAAGCATCGCCACAACCTGATCTTGTGAAAGGCCCGTTTCTTGCCTGACCTCATTGGCAAACCGCTCAGGGTCATCACGGTATGTTTTAAGAACGCGAAAATAGGCGCCAAGAAACTCGTGAATCATCGCTGGGTGACTGATCAAAAAATCGCGGCCCACAAGCAGGACATCCACAATGAGCTTTTGGGTATTCTCGGTGCCCAGGATCTTGACGATGTCTTTGTTTGCAAGGGCCCGCGAGACATCGGGTTCCCACAACACGGCGACATCTGCTTTGCCCCCCATTAAAAGATCCAGGGCCTCGGCCGAACCGTTGGTCTCGAGACGCCATTCTTTGTTCTTGTCTGAAAACTGCGCCACGTCAAAATGCACGGCCACTGATTTTAGCAGGTGTTCACTGGGGGACGCGGGTGTAAAGGCAACTTTAAAGCCCCGCTGTGATTTAAGGTCCTCGATATTTTTAAAACGGGTCTTTCTGGCAACAAGAGCGTCCCCGCCTTTGGATTCGTCGATCACCATCACGATCACACCAGGAAAATTTTCTGACGCACCATTAAGGATAAACGAGTCAACTGTGGCCACGGCAAAATCGAGCTCTCCTCTGCTGAGAGCCTGCATCCGGCCTTTGTAGTCGGCCTTGTCGTCAATACACTTGAGCCTGTAGTTTAAGTTTCTGACGCGCCTCTGCATCTCTTTGCTGCAAAGGACGTAATAACCAATCCAGTTGTCAACACCGATCCTTATCTGGCCCTTGATATCCTTTGCATCTGTGATGCTGGTGTTTGTCTTTTCGATCATCTTGGGATTGATAAAATAATAGCCAAGCATCCCCGCGATCCCAAGAACAATGATAAGGATAAAAATGACAACGTGTTTGTTCAACGCGTGTCTCCCTTGTCTTCGAAGTCGGTCACACTAAAATCGTCGGCCTCGGCAAGCACACGTGTCAGCCCCTGTTTGAGTTCCTCGGGACTGTTTGCCGAATAATAGATGGTGCGGCCCGGCTGGTTAAGACTGTGCTCGCCCGCGATGCAGAAACCGATTGTCTGAATCACCACGGGGCTTGTGCTTAAGGTTTTAAAAACAACGTCTGTGGGGTCTTCGTTTTCGGGATAGGCCTCTCCGTCGGTCACCACAACAAGATGATATTCACCATAACCGAGTTGTCTGCGGGCCTGCTCTGTCAGGCGTGCCACACCGACCTCCAGGGCCGTCTTAAGGGGTGTTGTTGCCCCCGCAACAACGTCGTTAACGTGCTTAACAAACTCGTCGCGGTTTTGTGTCCCGAGGGGCAAAACATCCCTGATCCCGTGACTGTCAAAGATGAGGAGCCCCAGGTTGTCCTCTGCCGACACAGACTGGGCAAACCGGTTGACCGCATCCTTTGCGACTTGTATTTTTTTTGAGCCCTCGGCACAGTCCTGCGAATCCATGCTCCCCGAGCCGTCAAAAATAACATAATAATTTGTCGCCGTGAGTTTTTCTGCAAGGGTCGGTGTGGCCGTGTTCTCACCTTCGGAGAGCGGCCACGGTTGTCCATGATAGGGTTTGTAGACTGCGGCGTCCTGAGTATCATCAGGCACCGCAACATTTTGAGTGTTGTTGACCGACTGATCCTCAGATGGATAATACCTGATGACAACAAAGACCATGAGGGCCAGCAAGACCTTCCACCAGCCGTTTTTTTTGTTTCTTGGCGGGGAGGTGAGTGTATTGTTAAGTCTTCTCATAGCAAGTTACCAACATGACTTTAATGCGGTTGAATTTCCCCGTCATGCGAGGAATGCACCCGCGCTCTGTCAATTTTAAAGTTCCCGGACCTGGTCTCACAACGGATTAAACACAGACTCTTCGGCCTCGACCTGAATGATGCGAAATTCTACCCTCATGTTGTTAAGCCATTCCTGTTTGGTCTTTGGCGCGCAGGGGTCATCACCGCACAGGCCCGAACTGGGTTTACCGATCCCGTGCCCCACAACCGCAAACTGCGAGGCATCAAGTGTCACACCCTGTTTGACCGCAAACCCCATCAGGCTGTCGCGCACCGCATTGGCACGCGTGAGGCTTAAGTTTTTTGCGGACTGTCTCACACGCGATAATAAAATCTCTGACTCACCCTCTTTCTTTTTTTTAAGATACCCCAGGGGATCAGAGTGCCCCTCGATCGTGATGATGGCACCACCATAGGTGGAGGCAAGGTCGATGACCTTTTTAAAGGCCTCGCTGTAGAGGTCTGCGGTGAATGTATTTTGATTGGGTTCGAAATACACCTCGAAGGAGTACAACGCCCCCTCGGACAACGTGCCCTGCTGCTGTTTTTTTGTCACCACAGTGGCCACTTTTGCCGAGTCAAACCGCGGCAGTTCAACCCCTGATATATCTGTAAGGCCTTCCTGTAATCCCCTGTAATCAAGGGCCGGGGGGATTAATGCCGTCTTTGCAGACATAAGACCAAGGGAGATGAACGCGGTCTGTATCTCGCCTGTCAACTGATCAAAACCGCGGGGATATTTAAAATCGGTAAAAAATTTGACGTTCCCTTTAAATCCCGCAAACTCGGCATCGGCGTACATGGCCTCGGTATCCTTAACGGCCTGCGGGCTGTCTAAAAGGACAGTCGCCGCGGATTGAATCATTTTTTGGTAGTCCGCGGCCCGCGCCTCCCTGCTCTTGAAAAGATTTTTTACCTCCTCTTCGGCAAGCAAAAGGGCGTGGACAAAACCCTGCACCTTATCGCGATTGGCCTCTAAAAAATCGGAACGGACGGCATACACATCGGCGATGACCCTGTTTGCGGTCTTTGTGGACAGGAGGATCTTTGCACCTTTAACAGAATCCTCGGAGCCCGTGCCGATATTGCCGCCCGATGTGAGTGCGAGCGCATCCGGTATGATCACCATCGCCGCAGCAATCCCTTTTTCATAGAACGCAGCCATGGGGGTGTTATCGGTCCCCGTGAGATCACTCACCCATTTAATGGTGACATCCTTCATCGAAAGACCGGCATCCTTTAAAATCTTGCCAAGATAATCCACATGCGGCCCATAGGCCTGCACCGCAATGGTCTTTCCCTTAAGGTCCTCCGGTCGTGCGATCCCGTCCTTAACCACCATCGCGTCCCCTCCGGCTGACCACGTGAGTTGATAAACAACGTTAAGTTTTGTGCGGGGATCTTTGTTGGTCACCTCTGCCGCCATGTTGATCATCCCCATGGTCCCCCTTAAAAATGGGGACTGGCAGGCAAGGTAAGCCTCAAGCTGTCTGGTAAAGACGTCTTCCCGTTTAAGCTGCACGCCGAGGCCCTCTTTATCGAAGAGACTCCCCTTTTGTGTCGTCACGTTATTGCCGTTTGCAAACACAGTGGGGATATCCCCGCCCCATGTGATCAGCGGCAGTTGTATGTTTTTTATGTCTGCACAGGATTTAACCGTGGTGGATACAGCCTTGCCAAGCGGCGGCGAAGAGATATACTGCACGGCAAAGACGGGATGCGTAGAAAAAATCACGATCAACACCAGTAAAATGATTGTGCGCCTTGTCATGAAAACATCCTTTTTTTGGGGGATACTAATGCCCTCTGTATCAAAAAAATGACCAAGTTTTTTGGCTCATGGATACATACAAGATCATGCGGGATATTCAAGTTTATTTATCGTACTGACAGGGCTGAGTAGTTTGGGACCAATTACAGAAAGGGGTCAAACCCTTACCTTTACTTTTGAAAGAAAAATTCCTGTGTTTTTATGGGCTTTTATGCTCGGCGCATGATTGTATTGTCCCTCTGTTGCAACATGTCCCTGACAGGTATCAGGTGCAACGCGATCAAACATAAACGATTTCATGTTTGACGCTTTGCGCCCCATGAGGCGACCTGTACTGAGCTTGTCGAAGTATATGCCAGCTGTTACGCCACAAACGTGAGGTTACGAATTTAGCATGCACGGGCAGTGGCACATGACAAGGCAGAACCTGAAGTGAAAATCTAAAACCATTTCTTGCGCCTAAAGAATATCATCATCCCCGCAAAGACAATAACCATCATACCCAGAACCAGCACATACCCGAAGGGCCAGTTGAGTTCCGGCATATTGAGGGGCGAGGCCGTGTTAAAATTCATGCCGTAAATACCCACAATGAATGTCAGGGGCATAAAAATGGTGGCAATCATCGTGAGTACCTTCATGATCTCGTTAAGCCTGTAACTGACACTGGAGAGGTAAATATCGAGCATGCCTGTGACCGTATCGCGAAAGGCCTCGATGGTGTCGATGGTCTGAATGGTGTGATCGTAAACATCCTTAAAGTAGACCTGTGCGGACTCGCTGATGAGGGGAGACTCCGTCTTGATCACCGCGCTCACCAGCTCCCTGAGCGGCCAGATTGATTTTCTTAAAAAAACAAGATGGTGTTTTATTTTATTAATGGCCTTGAGTGTCTCGGGTGTGGGAGAGGCTGTCAGTTCTTCTTCGACCGCTACTATTTTTTCTCCGAGTTTTTCGAGGATCAAAAAATAATGATCCACAATCGCGTCCAAAAGGCTGTAGGTGAGATAATCGGCGCCCATTTTTCTGATGCGACCCCTGTTGTTTCTTATGCGGTCCCTGATCACATCAAAAACATCGCCCTCTTTTTCTGCCTGAAAGGTGATGAGAAACCTTTCCCCCAGTATCATACTGACCTGCTCTTCTTCGATCGCTTCTTTTGCGTTGTTATAGGTGAGCATCCGGGCGGTGATATAAAGATACCCGTCAAAACTCTCCATCTTGGGACGCTCATTGACATTAAGTACATCCTCGATGACAAGGTGGTGAAGCTGATAAGCTTTGCTTAAGGATTCGAGGACATCAGCGGAGTGCAAACCATCGATATTGATCCATGTGACGGAGGCCTTGTCCCTGAAGGGGGCGCACGCCTCGACGGTGGGCACAAGCTCCTCAATAAATTCTTTTTCGTGATAATCAAAGACTGTGATTTTGACTTCTTTGTGATTTTGAGACCCCTCGCAGGACAATGCCCCCGCAGGTTTGTGAGCCATGTGTAATTTTGTAAATAGCTTTGTCATGTGTGCGCCGTATCATATGGAGACGGGGTCGGCAACCGCTTTGTACTTCTTTGCCTTTGACCTTCCTGGTTTAATATGATTAACGCAGGAGACTTCAAAATCGACTGAGCGCGGGTGCATTCCCTGCACAACAGAAGAATTCAGTCGCGTTAAAGTCAAGTTGGAAACTTGGTCGATCGGCATGTTTAACACACTCCTCACAGCGGTTAATGACAACAACATCAGCGCCGCAAAAGCAATACT
Organism: Deltaproteobacteria bacterium; assembly: GCA_015228875.1. GTDB lineage: Bacteria > UBA10199 > UBA10199 > UBA10199 > JADGCS01 > JADGCS01. Next base: position 12,939 of record JADGCS010000021.1, read on the forward strand.
CACCCATCACACGATAGACGTTAACAAACGCCTGCAAAACGACTACACCCTGTTGATGCTTGCAAGCGGGACGGGCAACCCCGAGCTTGTCCAAACCCTGCTTGAACACCAGGCCGACCCCAACCTTAAAAACAACACCGGCTCCACAGCCCTTAAAATGGCGGTCTTAAAGGGTTCTATGGCATCCGTGAAAGCACTGCTTGATCACGACGCCTATCCCAATATTTTTGACAACAAGGGTTACACGGCACTCATGTACGCTGCCATGAAAGGAGATGTCACGATTGTCAAATTACTGCTCGATGCCGATGCCAACCCCGGGGCCTTGAGTCCAAAGGGCAAGAGGGCCGCAGATTTTGCCTCTGCAAAAAATAATCAGGAGGTCATGACACTCCTTGATCCCGCATCGCAAAACAGCGTGCTTAAAACAGCTGATCGACCCATCGCCAGCGAAGACCTCATTGGCCAAACTGCCGCCAAAGAGGGACTGAAGCAGGTGATCGCCATTGCGCAAATCAACAAAGAGAGGCAAAGCCGCGGACTCACACCGGTCAAGGTCACCCTGCATGCCGTCTTTTCCGGAAGTCCGGGGACGGGCAAGACAACCTTCGCACGGTTCTACGCGCAAGAGGTCAAAAAACTGGGGCTCCTTAAAAAGGGGCACCTTGTCGAGGTCACCCGTCAGGACCTTGTTGCCGAATTCATGGGACAAACATCAAAAAAAACCACTGATGTTGTTAAATCGGCCCTTGGCGGCATTCTTTTTATCGACGAGGCCTATGCGTTAAAGACGGGCAAGGACGACACCTTTGGGCAGGAGTGTATCGACACCCTGATCAAACTGATTGAGGACCACCGGGACGAGTTGATCTTGATCCTTGCGGGCTACACAGATGAAATGCGCGAGTTCATGCACCACAACACGGGGCTTAAGAGCCGCATCCCCAACGATATTGTCTTTAGCGACTTTACCATGGAAGAACTCACCGCCATTTTTAAATCCATGTTGGGTAAAAACGGGTTTGTCATCACCGACCAAAACTTGGGTCTTGCCATGGAACAGATCGCCCTCAAAAAAAAGGGCCGCTCGTTCGGTAACGCAAGGGAGGTCCGCAACCTGTTTGAACGCGCCATTGCCCAGCAGAGTGTGAGGCTCAGTGGGTTGGCGATCGACACTCTCACCAGGGATGAATTAGCCACCCTTATCTATTCCGACCTTACGGAAGACCCGTCAGACAATATCACCCTTGCCCCCAAAAACACCGCTGCCCACGACAACCAAAATCTCGCAGCACTTAAAAAACTCGTGGGGCTCGAGCAAATCAAGACCGAGATCCGCGAGATGATCGACTTTATCAGCATCGCAAAACAAAGACAGAGCGCCACCATTTTTTTAAACGACCTCAACCTCAACATGGTCTTTACCGGAAATCCAGGGACAGGAAAAACAACGGTGGCAAGGCTTTTAGGGCAGATCTATCGCGACATGGGGCTGCTCCCCAGTGGTCACACGGTCGAAACAGACCGCGCAGGGCTTGTCAGCGGCTACATGGGGCAGACTGCCATCAAGACAAAAGAGGTGATCACGCAGGCTGTAGGCGGCGTCCTCTTTATTGACGAGGCCTACGCCCTTTTTAAGGGGCCCCTTGCATCTGATTCCTACGGGCAGGAGGCCGTGGACACGCTCCTTAAATCAATAGAAGACAACAGGGGAAAGCTCATGGTCATCCTGTCAGGGTACGCCGCTGAGATGCAGCAGCTCCTTAATTCAAACCCCGGGCTGCAAAGCCGCTTTGCAAAGATTTTATCATTCCCCGATTTTACGGATGACGAGTTGATTCAAATCATCAAACAGATGGCCGCAGAAAAAGGCATGACCATCCACACCAACGCAGACAAGGTCATCACAGCGATCATTAATCTCAACAGAAAGACAGAGACCGTCTTTGCCAACGCAAGGTTTGTCAAAAATCTTTTTGAACAGGCCTGCAAAAAACAGGCGGTGAGACTCGTGCACCTTGAAAAGCAATCACCCCTTAACCCTGATGATTTAGGCACTCTTATTGCGGCGGATTTTTAAAGAAACCGCCAATCAACATGGAAACAGCAGTTTCCGTTCGCCACGAGCCCTCATAACACAGCCATAGCATAGTAATTTGCAGAATTGTCATAACTTTTCAGGGTGATATTTGGTGTGTGTTTTCCTATTATGATCAGCTCATGGTAGCCATCGTCTCCAACACGGCTGGCATTGACCCCCGCGCCTCTTTCAACTCAATGATTGGGGATGTGACGCCATCTCTCCAAGACGGATCATCGTTTATTGCGGCACAAAGGACACTCCCTGTTTCACCTGTTACAGACAGACTGCGCATCCCGCGCCTCTTTGATACCGCCCCCTCTTGCGTTTACCGTCAGTTGCCTGTTCATGGTGCCACAACCTCAGACACGGGCACGGGCACGCCCCCACTCCCCCGCCCCCTTTACGCAAACTTTAACAGTTTTATAAAAGACGCAGCAGAAAAAAAATGGAGTGAGCGAGGAACCCTGCTCGTCCTGTCACGTCACGGGACATCCCTGTTTAACCGCGTCAAGGACATTAACGGCACCAACAACAGCCCGCTGATTAAAGACGGCGAGACCGAGGCAGGACAGCTTGCGGAAACCCTCTCCCCCCTTGAGATAGACATGATTTACGCAAGCCCCCTTGAAAGGGCACGCCGTTCTGCAGAAATGATTGCGGAGACGCTGGGCCCCGACCTCCCTGTTTTTTACAACGCGGATCTTGAAGAATTTGAACGGGGCATCCTTGCCGGAAGACCCAAAAACATGAGCAGTCGGGAAATCGATGTCTTTTTTGCCAAATTTAAAGACCCGGATTTTAGAGACACCTTTCAAAAAAAATACGCGCTCACCACTGCCGAGGTGCACATCGTCCTCACCGAAATGCTGCATCACAGAAGACAACTGCAGGCATACGCACATCAGGCGGGTCTCACCGAAGATCAGTTTGTTGATCAAGTCCTGCAATGCGAGCAGCAAATGGACTGTCGGCCCCCGCTCGGCGAATCATGGCGCGACGGAATCACGCAAGCAAAAAAATTTGTCAGTAGTAAAATCGACAGGCACACATCGGGCAGCATCCTAATTGTGGGACACAGTATGTCACTCAGCTCTATGGTCTGGACTCTATTAGGTTACGATATCAACAGCATCAAACAGCTCGATGCCATCAAACAAGCCCCCGCTGGCGTCACGGTTGTGTGGAAAGACCCATCAACAAAAAAATGGGAACTTCTTGTGTTAAACAGCAGTTGTTTAGGGGAATAAAGCGGGCATCTCCTGTCACTGCAAACCAGGCGCATACGGGATCGTCACCTTTGGTATTGTGCAGAGTCAGTTTGGCTTGATCTCATTTTGTGGCTGTTTATTTTCTTCTTTTTTTTCTGCCTCGCCGCCCTTGTGTTTATTTTTTGTGGCCTCCGCCCTGTCTTTGATGAGCTTTTGATTGAGTTTGTGAAAATACTCTTCTTCTTTGTTGTAACCTTTTTTTTGCAAGTCATCCTGCACCATGAGCACCCCCAATGCTTCCTGAAATTATTCTTCCGCCAAATTTTTTAAAAAATAAACCCGTAAGAGATTGTCCCTGGTGTCTTCGCAGTCGGGTCTTAACTTGAGAGCCGCAATATAATCGCTTTCTGCCAGTTTGTAATTCTGCTCTGCGGTGTAACAGGCAGCCCTGTTGATGAGGGCCTGCCAGTAATCGGGTTTAATGGCAAGGGCAGTGTTGTAGTCATCGTGCGCAAGCTGTTTCTTTCCCATCTTTTCGTACAGTTTCCCTCGTGACCTTAAGTAAAGGGGGTGATCAGGTTTTGTCTCTATGAGTCTCGTGATCAGCAAAAGGGCCTGATCCCATTTATCCTGATTGGCAAGTTTGATGGTCTCTAGATAGCTGCCGTCATCCACCCCTTTGAGTTGGGCATCGGAACTTGACGTAAGAATTTTAATTATCTCGAGAGCCCGCTCGTGATCTTCGCCAGAGATGGAGAGCGGCGGGGTTCCAAAATACTGCAAACATCTCTTGAAACAGCGCGCTTCAAGCGATGAGGTGGGTGCAATATTTATTAGAAAACAGGCGGCCCCGGCAAGGACACTGATCATCCTGTCCTGAGAAACAACCAGTCTTAAGATCACGTTGACAAAATCGTCCATCTTGGACTCGGCCTTAAATATCTCCCCGAGCTCTCCAAGATTTTCTGTCGCATTTTTGTTTTGATCGTCACACAAGAGGGGCCACAGCATGGCCCTTAATATTTTTTCTGCGAGGCTTTTTGAAATATCGTCCGCCCTGATTTCGTACTGCATGTAGTCCTTAACCAGCCATGACAAAACCGGTTCCTTTGCTCCCCGTTCGGGCGCCGCAGAGACCGCCCCTGCCCCGTCAGAACCTAAGCAGGTTTTTTCTACGCGTTTCGGCATCAATTTTTGCATGGTGTCCGCCCGCGTAGGATTTTCCGCTTCATGCAGGTTATGATTTTGCGCCCCAAACAAGACAGAAAGACCATACCAGGGACAGGCCGCAAGATGCAGGACTGGCACCGGCCTCCACGAATGATGCCCAAGAACAGGAAAAGGCACGGGCGGATGCAAAAGCATTTGATAGTCGGCCGTCATATCGATAATAAATCCGCGGGGGCCTGCCTGATAAATCCCTTGAGCCCTTTCTGTAAAACTCAAACCCATATCACCAAAGGCCCTTGCAAACACAGAGAGTATATAAGATGGAACCCATGGACAAAAATTAAGCCACTCCGTCCTGTTGCGAATGGCACGCAGTAAAACTTCGACGGCCCACAGAGACCCAAAACTACCATCGAGTTTACAGGTTTCGCCCAGTCGTTTTTCTAATTCTTCTTTGTCGGGAATTTGTGGCAACTCTATCATAGAAATCCTTTGTCAATCCGGACTTTTACTTCTTTATCTCGAACAGTCAAGTTACTAACTTGACTTTGACGCGGTTGAATTCCTTCATTTTGCGAGGAATGCACCCGCGCTCTGTCGACTTTGAAATCCCTATACATATATTTATTCCCTTAAAAAAAACGATGAGTCCGTCCAGAAAGTCTCATTATTGAGACTGTCTACTTATATCGAAAGAGACTACAAATACACAATATGAAAAAACCTAGTAAACACGCGGCTGATTTTTTTTAAAAACTGGCACGTCAGTTGCTTATCAAGAGTTTCATGTTCATTGAATAACGATCACCTCGTTGTTCTCTGCAACAATCGCACGGCATCTTCATCAGGCCGGTTATGACCTCGATTTCCGGGGGACTTTAAAGTTGATTGAGCGCAGGTGCTCGGCTCGCACCATCGCAAAATTCAATCGCATCTCCCAAGGGGATTTCCTTCGGGGCACACCCCAAGGGCACTTCCTTCGGGCGTCAAAGTCAAGTTTGTAACTTGTTCTGTTGTGATGCCGTCATAAAAACGGAGGGCAATCATGCCTGCAAAAATAAAAGATGTCTACGTCATCTCTGAACGGGGCGAAAACGAAAAGAGCGTCTGGTCCAGAATAGGTGTGGCATTTGTCAACAAAGACGATTCTCTTAATGTGATTTTGGACGCTGTCCCCATCAAGGGTAAACTTCACATTAGAGACCGTAAAGACTCTCAGGAGTCAAATGAAAGGAAAACCGCATGAAAAAAATCATATCAACCATCATGATCCTCGTCGCGCTGATGATTTCAGCCGATGGTTTTGCCAAGTCAGATACCGTTGTCACCGGCGTTGTTAACATCAACACCGCAACTGTGTCCGAATTGGCCACAATCCCCGGCATTGGGGCCGTCAAGGCGGACGCCATAGCCCAACAACGCAAAGGCCAGCCCTTTGCGAGCAAGGACGACCTTCTTGCTGTCAGGGGCATCGGAGAAAAACTTCTCGCAAAAATCTCCCCGTTCGTTGTGGTGAAAGGCGAAACCACCATCAAGACAGAATCCCATAGCACAACCCAACCCCGCCTGACCAATTAACCCCGCCTAAAAAAAAGCGCCGCCTGGTAACGGGCGGCGCTATCGTCTCCCACCATGAAGAACCTTGAATTTTTTTGACTGCTTTTGATCTTGTTCCAATACTTCCATAATGACCGAATCGTCCTGACTGGACTCATTGATGCGGGAGAGGTCCTTGTTGATCACCTCTCTGGTCATTTGAACGCCATGAGTGGCCATGATTTTGGCAATTTTGTCGTATTCTTTGCCGATGTGTTCTGTCACCGAGTCAAATCCGCGTTTGGCGGCCTTGGCACGATTCCAGAAGAACAAAGGGTTCATCGTAAAAAAATCGCTGTCGTCTTCTGCAGGTTCAATCACAATAACATCTGCCTTGAAATTGGCATCACTTTGATAGGAGCGCAGTCCCTGCTGCAAGCGCGACTGGAAAAGGGTTCTAAAAACCTGATTAATAATTGTCCCAAGGCCATAATCGGAAAGTCTTTTGTTCTTTGTGATGTATTTATTATCCTCCCTCAGGTATTCGAGAAAGATCTGGTTATTGTAGGGCCTGAAGGGGTTGTAGCAAATGATGAGACTGGCCCCCTTTTCGTAGGCAAGATCGATATGCGCGGTTTTTCTAACTCCCCCGTCGATGTAATCAACACCCTTGATCCGCGCCGGTTTATAAAACACCGGAATGGCAGATGATGCCTGAGCCGCTTCTGAAATATCGACATCATTTTTTTCGTCATGGCCAAAGACAACCCTCTTTGACGTATCAAGATCCATCGCCGTGATGTACAAGGACTTGCCCGTCATCCGTTTGAGCACCCTGAAGTTGTTGGACATCTTGTTCTTTTCCATGTTGAGACGCAGATATCTGGACAGGGTTTCATTATCGAAAACACCGGATGGAATGAGTTCCCCCACCGAAGGGATGCGCCTGTTTGAATAGGCCACCTTGAGTATGGGTCGGGTCATATTCTCGTAGTTTGAATAGGTGGGGTGTTTTAAATACTCGACGGCATCATGCAGAAAATTGTTTTTAAGTTTTGGTGAGGCCAGCAAGACATCGTACAAGACACCCGGAAGAAAACTGAGGTGCCCGTACAAAAACTTGAGGGGTCTTAAAATCATCTCCTGCCAGTTGGGATAATACAAATCGTATGGCGATATCTGCGTAAACCTCTTTGATTTGCCGTCAAGACTTGCCAGCATTTCCTCCGGTGGAATACCGCCACAGATGGGCACAGAAAGAATTGCCCCTGCAGAAAGCCCGATGTAAATATCAAAGTCAGTTATTTTTTTATTGAGAAGAAAATCGTTGAGTGCCTTTAAACCGCCGATTTTAAAGGCCGCCCCGGCGATGGCCCCTCCCGACAGCACCAGCGCAATCTTCGATGGTTCTGTTTTTGTTGAGGGGTCTATTTTTTGAATAATGGAAATACCCATGATTGACTTAAACAGCCAGCCGACGCCTCATTTTAAACCTTTTTACGCAACAAGTCAAACAAGCCACCTGTAAAAAAACTGTCACTCTGCACTTGTGTGCGCAAAGATCGTGTGTGGTTGAACAGGGGGGGCAATTGATGACATCATGTGCAGATCAAGCGAAAAAACCGCGGTCAGGCCGACTCAGCCTCTTTTTTTTCGTAGACAATGATGGGTTCCGTCTTGCCAAGGACAACGTCTTCGTTGATGATGACTTCTTCGACGTTGGTTTGCGAAGGGATGTCGTACATGACCTCGAGCATCATGTTTTCCATGATGGACCTGAGCCCCCTGGCGCCGGATTTCTTTTTGACTGCCTCGCTGGCGCAGGCCTTGATGGCCTCGTCTGTAAAGGTCAGCTTGACATTTTCGAATTCAAAGAGACGCTGAAACTGTTTGATCAGGGCGTTTTTGGGAAGGGTGAGAATTTTAACCAAGGCGTCTTCGTCAAGCTCGTTAAGTGTTGCGTGAACAGGCAGGCGTCCCACAAACTCGGGGATCAAACCAAATTTAAGAAGGTCTTCGGTCTCGACCTTGGCGAGCGTCTCACCCAATGAAATTTTTTTGTTGTTTTTTAACTCGGAGCCAAATCCCATTTGATGGGCAGTCCCGCGCCTTTTAATGATGTCTTCGAGCCCGCAGAACGCACCACCGCAGACAAAGAGAATATTGGTGGTGTCGAGCTGAATAAAATCCTGCTGAGGATGTTTGCGCCCTCCCTTTGGCGGCACGTTGGCAATGGTCCCCTCGATAATTTTAAGCAACGCCTGCTGCACGCCTTCGCCAGAGACATCCCTTGTGATAGACGGGTTTTCGGATTTCCGGGAGATTTTGTCGATTTCGTCGATATAAACAATCCCCTTTTCCGCCTTGCTTTTGTCGAAGTCGGCATTTTGTAGAAGATTTAAGATGATATTTTCGACGTCCTCTCCCACGTAGCCCGCCTCGGTTAAGGTTGTCGCATCAACAATGGTAAAGGGGACATTAAGAACCCTGGCCAGCGTCTGGGCAAGGAGTGTTTTTCCGCACCCCGTAGGACCAATGAGCAGGATGTTGCTTTTTTGAAGCTCGACATCCTTTGAAAGGGCCTTGGACTCGATACGCTTGTAATGATTATGAACAGCCACCGCGAGTATTTTTTTTGCCCTCTCTTGTCCAATAACGTATTCGTCGAGGGTTGCCTTGATATCCTTGGGTTTGGGAACCAAGGTCTTTGCCCGCTGCTGTTCCTGCTTGATGGTTTCTTCGGCAATGATGTCGTTGCAGAGATCGATGCACTCATCGCAGATATACACTGTGGGACCAGCAATGAGCTTTTTGACCTCCCGCTGGGATTTGCCGCAAAATGAACAACAGAGGTTTAATGGATCGTCGTAATTCTTTGACACTGGTTACATCCTTATTTTTTCTTGGGATCCTTGTCTTTTTCTTTATCCTTGTTTAACTGAGTCTCGCGATATTCGACTACTTTATCTATTAGACCATATTCTTTGGCCTCAGGTCCAGTCATAAAATAATCACGATCTGTATCTTGCTGGATTTTTTTGAGGGTCTGCTTGGTGTGCAAAACAAAAATATTGTTGAGAGACTCTTTTAATCTAAGGATTTCACGGGTTTGAATCTCGATGTCTGTGGCCTGCCCCTGAGCCCCGCCCATAGGCTGGTGGATCATGATCCGTGAATGCGGCAGCGCGTGGCGTTTGCCGGCAGCCCCCGCACAGAGAAGCAGAGCACCCATCGAAGACGCCTGCCCCATGCAGATTGTAGAGACATCAGGTTTAACATATTGCATGGTATCGTAGATAGCGAGCCCCGAAGTGACGGACCCACCCGGAGAATTAATGTAGAGCTGAATGTCTTTTTCGTTGTCTTCGGACTCTAAAAAAAGCATCTGTGCAATCACCAGATTGGCCACGTAGTCATCGACTGCAGAACCCAGAAAAATAATCCTGTCCTTTAAAAGCCTTGAGTAAATATCGTATGCACGTTCACCCTTGTGAGTTGTTTCGACAACCATCGGCACGAGGGTCGAAGCATAAGTGTTATTTGCCATAATAAAATCACCTCAATTTTCTGAACAAGTTACCAACTTGACTTCGATGCCCCGAAGAAATTCTCCTTGGGGGACGCGCTTGAATTTCTTCATTTTGCGAGGAATGCACCCGCCATGTTCCGTACGGCACATGGCCCGCGCCCCGTCAACTTTGAAATTCCCATACATTAAAATGTTAAACCTGTTTGGCCTGATCAACAAGCAGGTCAATGGTTTTTTCGAATACAATTTGTGTGGCCAGCATGCCCTTCATGTTGTTTTCGGCATAGAGCTTGCGGATCTGATCGAGGGGCTGCCGGTACATATGAGACAAAAGCATCATCCGCTGCTCCATCTCCTGCGGGGTCACCGTGAGATTTTCCCTCTCGGCAATCTCTTGAAGGATGAACTCGAGCCTCAGCATTTTGAGGACTTCTGCCTTGTCCTTTTTTGTCCTCTCGACTTCGGAGTCGATAAAACTCTGCGGCACCTCGAACTCGTGGTCTGCTAGAAGCTTTTGTTTGATCTCTTCACCGTGATCACGACGAATCTCTCTTTCTTTTCTGAGAGTGATCGACTTTTTTAACTCTTCTTTAACCTCGCCAAGATTTGCTTTTCCGATATCCTTTGCCATTTCGTCGTCAAGTTCTGGCAGGGTTTTAACATGCAGGTTTTTTATTTTAATATCGTAGGATGCCTGTTTGCCTGCAAGCTGTTTTTCGAAATAATCGTCGGGAAAGGTGATGTCGATCACACGGCTTTCTTCTTTTTTCATGCCCTCAATTTTGTCTTCGAACTCTTTTAACAATTGCCCCACACCGTATTCGAAAACATAGTCCTTGGCTGTCCCCGCCTCAAACTTTTTGCCGTCCATTTTACCGTCAAAATCGATGGTCGCCACCAGTCCCTTTGTAAGGACAGCGTCTTCTTTTGCCGGCGCAAGCTGCGCAAGGCTCTCTTGAAGTCTTTTAAGCTCGTCTTCGATCTCCTGATCGGTAATCACGACCTCCTGTTTTTTGACCTCGATATTTTTATAATCTTTGATTTCAAACTGGGGTCTGATTTCTATTTCGACGGAATAGCTGTAGTCCTTGTCTCTGAGGACTGGCTGTGCATCAAACTTGGGTTCGGTTATGGGGGTAAGTTTGTTATCGGTAAGCGCCCTGGCATAAGAATCGGCAATGGCAAAATTAAGCAGTTCGAAATCAATCTCTGCCTTGTGATATTTATCCAGAATGCTGTGTGGAATTTTCCCGGGACGAAACCCGTTTATTTTTGCCGTGTTTCCCACTTTTTGGTAGGCCCGGTTAAGACAATTGCTGATGGTCTCTTTGGAAACCATAATGTTAATTTTCTTTTTGGTGACACTTAAATCTTCTATCTTAGTTTCTGTCATTTTTTTACCCTTTGAATTTGTATTCAATGTTGGTCACATTAATAAAAGTGCGAGCGGAGGGACTCGAACCCTCATGCCTTGCGGCGCCAGGTTCTAAGCCTGGTGCGTATGCCAGTTCCGCCACGCTCGCTCATTTGTGTGTGATCAGTATGAAATACCCCACCCGTGATGAGCGATGCCCGAACCCGTAACAATCAAAATCAAATAAATCAACGGTTGAGATGGAAATTTAACAAAAAAAATCCCGTGTTTATAAAAACACGGGATTCTCTTGCTTCGCCTGACTTACGGACACGAGTCAGACGCAATACATCATCAGAACCTAAGTAGGTTTTTTCTACGCGTTTCGGCAACAAAATTTTCGAGTCGCCTGCCCGCGTAGTGTCCGGCGCATAGCGCCAAACATGAAACCCTTCATGTTTGATCGCAATGCACTCCGCTTTATGCGGGTTATGAATTTAAAGCTCGAAGACCAGAAACTGCAGGATCCTCTCCTGCGGCCAAAATCCCGTTGACGGACAGGAATGCGCCGTGTGGTAGGAGGAGTAAAGTATCCTGCCCTGCCCCACGTCTTTTGTAATCGTAAGGGGCGCATCGTCATTGGAACCGGTGTAGTAACTGATGGGCCCGCTGATCCACGTCTTTGTCCCGTCATTAAGCGTGTGAACATTGTCCATCACGACCCAACTGCTCAGAAAATCTCCAATCGTTACCGTCCCGTCGGCGTTACGGGCACCCTGGACACTGTTTACATTATTGCTGTTGATGTTGTAACAGGCATTGTCCACGCTCCCTGCGTTGACATAAACACCATCCAACCAGTCGGCCATGACAGAATCATTGACATCAGCATCCGATGTAATCCCGCCCTCTCCCTGTTTTGCTGCATTGTAGGGTGTTTCAGGCTCCTCGGAACCACTCCCTCCGCCCTGGAAATCCATGATCTCGGGAAAACTCTGCTCGATAAACATATAAGACCAGTCGGTCACATAGAGTTTGCCACCGTTCTCGACGTATTCTTGCAGGTTGGCCTGCACCGCGGGATCGGTTGAAATAATCTCGTGAGAGTTGCCGCAGTTGATAAAGATGATATCGTAAGGCGCCAGATTGTCTGCATCGCTCACAAACTCATCAAAATCCTGATAAGCGGCGTTGCTCAAACTGTTGTTCCCGTCAACCAATGTAATATCAAAATCCGCAGATTTATCCAGGACACCACCGGATGTCACCTGACCAAAGCCAAGCTTTGCAAGAACATTTTCGATGTCGTCGTAATTACCAGTGACCACAGCCACGTTGGCCTTGCGGTATTCGCAGGTTGATTGATCCACGGTGTATGCAGGAGTCCCCTTGACCAGGGTTGTTATCGAGGGATTGTTTCCGTTGTTGCCGTTGTTGCCGTTGTTGCCATCGTTGCCGTTATCGTTGTTGTCATTACCATTGCCGTTGTCATCGGTATCGTCTTCTGCAGATTCAACAGGTTCATTGCTGTCATCATCATCGTCTGTATCATTAGCGACAACGATCTCGTCATCATCGTCAACGCCGCAGTCATCATCGAAGACAAAATCATTAATGACGCTGACACTGATAGTCCCTGTGCCATCGGGATCATCCGGGCAGGTAAATTTAAGAGACAAGGACATCGAAAAACTCCCCTTGATGGCATGGAAAGTGATGTATGTCCCGCAGGGGATCTCTCCCGTTAATGTATAAGCACCGGTGGCATCGGTACAGTCGTAGGCGTAAATGGTCCCCGGGATATTCTCGATGTCGGCACACTCGTCACCGTCGTCGTCAAGCATCCTAGTTAAATTGCCCATTCTGCCGTATTTGTCGGCAACCACTGATTTCATGAGGGCGCTGGTCTCAGGCCCCGTGATGGCCACAGTGGCACCGGCAATCGGTGACCCGTCAGGGGCCTTGAGTGTCCCTGTTGTCCCCTCAGATCCACCGGAAACGGATCCCCCGTAACCGTCATCGCCATAAGAACTGTCGTCAGAACCTGACGAATCTCCACCGGTTATGATCGAAGACAGATCACAACCGGCAAGCATAATGACCATCAGTGACAAAAGAATTGTGGGATACAAATATTTGTGTTGGGTAGGCATGTTTTTCTCCTGTTTTTTAACAATAACTATCATTTAACCAAACAGTGGCGATTTTGAACCACAAAAACAACCACTTGGTACAAGTTACCAACTTGACTTTGACGCGATTGAGTTTCCCCGTCATGCGAGGAATGCACCCGCGCTCTGTCAACTTTGAAATTCCTAGATATAAATTTTAAACAACCAGCCATAAACAACCGCAGCCATTTTTACATTACTACATTCAACGCCCCTCCCCTTAAATTGGTCTAAATGAAAAAAAGAATCTGTATACTAAAGCACACGCCATCAACTGCTCATTTTGCTTGACTAAACATGGGTTTTTTAATCTGCATGGGGCCAATGGATTTGTTTAAACACAACACCTCTCATTTAAAACCACTCGCCGACCAGATCAGACCTCAGACATTAGATGCATTTGCCGGTCAAAGGCATATTTTGGGGCCTGGAAAAATACTCACAGAGCTGCTTAAGAGCGGGGCCTTTCCCTCACTTATTTTTTGGGGACCACCCGGTGTGGGAAAAACAACCCTTGCGAAAATTATTGCAGGTCAGACCAGACACAGGTTCATCACACAAAGCGCGGTCACTTCGGGGATCAAAGAGGTCAAAGAGATCATCAGCGAGGCAAAAGACCAGCTTGGGTTGTATTCAAAAAAAACCATCCTGTTCATCGATGAGATCCACAGATTCAACAAGGCGCAACAGGACGCCTTTCTGCCACATGTGGAAGACGGCACCATTATTTTATTCGGCGCCACTACCGAAAACCCAAGTTTTGAGGTCATCCCGGCGCTGCTCTCGCGCTGCAAGGTTATTCTGCTTAACCCGTTGTCGCATGAAGAATTAAAACAGATCATCAACAGGGCCCTTGAGATCAAAAACAGGGCTGATCTTCTCGATGACGAGGGCAAGAATTGCATCGTCAATAGTTCTTACGGCGACGCCCGATACCTGCTTAATATTCTCGAAGACCTGCTGACCATTCACAGAGACTCTGCCGCTGTAACGGCAAAAGAGATCAGGGAGAAAATCACCACACGGGCACATCTCTACGACAAAAAAAGTGAACACCATTACAATGTCATCTCGGCCTTTATAAAAAGCATGCGCGGGTCTGACCCCAATGCAGCCCTTTATTATCTCGCACGCATGCTCGAAGCCGGTGAGGATCCTCTATTTGTCGCAAGAAGGATGGTGATCTTTGCAAGCGAAGATGTCGGGCTTGCCAATCCAACAGCAGTACAGGTGGCGGTCTCCTGCATGCAGTCCTATGATTTTGTAGGTCCTGCCGAAGGGTGGATCCCGCTTGCGCATTGTGCCGTCTACCTTGCGGGTTCGCCAAAGAGCAATTCGAGTTACGCCGGCTACAAAAAGGCCCTCGCTGATGTCGAGGCATTTGGTCCCCTCGACGTCCCCCTTCACTTAAGAAACGCCCCAACACAATTGATGAAAGATCTGGATTACGGAAAGGGATACAAGTACGCTCACAACTTTGAGGGAAACAAGATCGCACAGCAACACCTTCCGGATAAAATAAAGGACCATGTCTACTATCATCCAACCGATAACGGACACGAAAAAAAAATCAGGGAATGGTTGCATATTGATTCGGGTAAATCATGAAAAACCCCCATCTGAGATACAATGGTTTTAATGAGGTCTTAAGAAAAAAATTTGGTCAAAAAATCAGCAGGCTCACACTTAATCTCAATCTGACATGCCCCCATGTGGATCCCATCACTGGCAATGGCGGTTGTCACTACTGCAACGATGACCATCTGCTGGGAAAATCATGGCACAAGCAGCTGTCCCTTAACAAACAGATTGACTACGGTAAAAACTACCTCAAGGGCAGACACAATACAGACAAATACCTTGCCTATTTTCAAAATGGCACAAACACCAATGCCCCGACAGATAAGCTTTTGCCGCTCTTTAAAGAATCAATCAGCGACCCCGCCATGGTGGGACTGATTATTTCTACCAGGCCAGACTGCCTGCCGGATGACATGATCGATGCGCTCTGCGCTCTTAATTCGCAAACATGGCTGTGGGTCGAACTGGGACTTCAGTCAACGCAGGATCACGTCCTCGACAAGATCAACAGGGGACACAGTGTCGCTGCCTTTGTCAGTGCGGTCGAGAGGCTTGCGGCAAAAAATATAAGGACGTGTGCCCATATTATTTTTGGCCTGCCTGATGAATCAAGGGAAGAGATGATCGGCGGGGTGCATCTTGTAAACAGCCTGCCTGTCAATGGAATAAAACTTCACAACCTGTTTATTGTGGAGAACACGGTCCTCGCGCAGTGGTTTAAACAGGGGGATTACACACCGCTGACACTTTGCGAATACGCGACCCTCTG
Organism: Deltaproteobacteria bacterium; assembly: GCA_015228875.1. GTDB lineage: Bacteria > UBA10199 > UBA10199 > UBA10199 > JADGCS01 > JADGCS01. Next base: position 28,340 of record JADGCS010000021.1, read on the forward strand.
TGTCGATTACCTCGAAAGACTGCGCCCCGACATCACCATCCACCGCCTCAACGCGCATGCACCCGACCGGCTGACCATTGCCCCCAAGTGGTCTGTGAATAAATGGGACACACTCAACGCGGTCCATGAGGAGATTGAAAAAAGGGGGACACAGCAGGGGAGACTGTATCAGGCCCCCTCTTAATAAATAGTGTCTGTCGGGAAAGCCACTGTTTCTCCGGATGATGGTGTATTCAAAAATGCAACAGCTCATGCAAAAAGAAAACATCACGCCAGTCATCGCCATCGAAATCTACGGTGATCACGAACCCCCAGAAAATATAGGCTACGCCATGCCTGTCAATATAGATCGATCATCGTATTTGAGTCTTGAAGAGGCGTTTTGAGGGTTTAAAACCTCCTTTCTGTTTAATAAAACTGCGTTTCAAAAATACCCTTCGTATCGCTTTGTATTCCAAGATTTTAGAATGTCAGTGTAAAATATTGTACACACTTTCCTTGTTCCAAAAAAACAGCAGAGGTTATCTCTTTGTTATTACAAAATTAATTTTTTCATACACATGGCACGGGCATTGCTTTCTTGTATCTGTGGATGCGTTGATTGTTTATTGAAACCTAAGAAAGGACACTCAAATGAAACTATTAAAATTGCTCATCACAATGGTCATCATAGCCTTTGTTTTTGTTCAATGCGGACAGTCAGGGGGAAAAGCAGAACCCAGTGACCCTGCTCAAGATAACCCTTCTCAAGATAATCCTGCTCCAGATCCTGATCCAGGGATTTCTTCAACAGTAGGTGGTACGATCACAGGTGTTGTTGAGGTAGAAGGTGATATCAACCTGTCATCTGTGAGCTCCTATCCCAGTCTTAGAAATCAATACCTATCCCAGGTCAGCGGCATTGAGGTTTATCTGGAAGACTCTGCAGACATCTATGCTGTCACAGATTCTGAGGGAGTCTTTACAATGTCAAATGTACCTGCCGGCTCAAATTGCATATACGCCTTCGCCGAGGACCAGAGTGGCGAAACCTATGCGTTCAGAAGTTGCAATATAGAGGTTGTCGATGGATCAACGACTGATGTCGGTGCTGCAACGTTAACCATCACGGGATCAATCAGCGGCAATGTCAGGTTAAATGAACAGACAAACCATTCTGGAATTGACGTGTACATCCCCGGTACATCATTTATGGCAAAGACGGATGAAAATGGTAGTTTCATCATTTATGATCTGCCAGCCGGCACCTATGAAACCCTTGCAGCAGAGACCGACGGTTACTTATCAGATAGTATCGACAATGTTATCGTCTCATCAGGGGCAAACACAGTGGTCAATAATATGATCTTATGGGCATCAACAGGGGTAGATGGATTTTTAACCATCAACAACGGCGCCACAGTGTCCAACTCAAGAACTGTCACGCTTAATTTATATTATTCACAGGATGCCACACTCATGAAAATTTCGGAGGATGAGAATTTTAAAAATGTATCATGGGAGGCCGCGACTCCTTCCAAAACCTATGTCTTTGACAGTGAAGGGACCAAAACAATGCATGTCAAATTCGCCGACGGCAACGGCCTGGAGACCTCACCACTTACTGCAACTGTGACCATTGATCTCTTTGGAGCATCGGAAGGGAGTTTTACCCTTGCCCCAGACACCCTTGTTCCCTCAACATCAACCATGGGTGATGTTGCATTGTCATTAAATATTCCCGATAACGCGAGTTACTTTATGGCAGATGTAGACAGCAACTTTTCAAACGCATCGGGGTGGATGGATTTACCGGCCGAAGGGGTCTATACCTATTCCCTGCCAAACAACTACAACTCGTGCGGATTAAAAACAATCTACGTAAAATACAAAGACAGCGATGGCTATGTAAGTGAAACCTATTCCGCTGCATTAAAGGTAGATTGCTGGGTCGCCATGTCATCAACAAACGCACCCCAAGCACGGTATGGTCATGGTTATGTGTGGACCGGTGATAGCATGTGTGTCTGGGGCGGTTATGGTAGTAACAGTTCTTTAAACACCGGGGCCTGTTATGTACCAAGTTCTGATTCGTGGTCAACGATATCAACAACAAATGCACCAGAGGCCAGAACTTATCCTGCAATTGTTTGGACAGGGGATAAGATGTGTGTTTGGGGTGGTTATAGTAATAACAATTTTAGATATGTGAATACAGGCGGATGTTATGACCCCGATCATGATTCGTGGTCTGCGATAACAACAACAAACGCTCCAGAAGCCAGATCCCATCCCACTGCAATTTGGACAGGGGATAAAATGTGTGTTTGGGGTGGACGAAGGGGCGGGGATTATTATGACACAGTCCTTAACACCGGCGCCTGTTATACGCCCGGTACTGATTCATGGTCGCCCATAACAACAACAAACGCTCCAGAGGCCAGATCCTATCACACTGCAATTTGGACAGGGGATAAAATGTGTGTTTGGGGTGGTGCCGCTCAGCACGATGCTTCCACCATCAACACAGGTGGATGTTATGATCCTGATCATGATTCGTGGTCTACGACAACAACAACAAACGCCCCGCAGGATAGGCGCTTGCGTAGTGGTGTGTGGACAGGAGATAAGATGTGTGTCTGGGGTGGTAGTTCTGGGTTTCTTGACCATCTGAATACGGGTGGATGTTATGATCCTGAAGATAACTTGTGGTCCACAATCACCACATCAAATGCTCCGGTTGCCACCGCAAGTCCCACAGCTGTGTGGACAGAAAAAAGGATGTGTGTCTGGGGTGGTGGTAACCTTTGGGGCAATAAGGGTGGATGTTATGATATCAGTACAAATACTTGGTCTCATACACCCGTGGACAGCGCACCAGAAGAAAGGAGCGGGCAGGCAGCTTCCTGGACCGGATCTGAAATGTGCGTATGGGGCGGCTATGGAAGCAGCGGAGCCAAAGGAGACGGCGCGTGTCTCAAGTTTATTCAATAGAGATGCCCGTTGCAGATTGATAAAGAAAAAAACCTCTGGTTCACACGCGGACTGGCAGAAGCCAATCGTGCACCTTGAGATGGCTCAAATCGCCCGCAGACCCTTTAGGGCGCAGCGTTTGACAAAAAACCGCCCCCTCCGAATAGAGGGGGCGGTTTTTGATTAATCCAACTGTTCACTTGTCTTGCCAAACCGTCTTTCCCTGTTTTGGTAATCAACGAGACAGCTTAGAAACATCTCGCTGTTAAACTCGGGCCAGAAGGGTTTGATAAATTTGAGTTCGGCGTAGGCGCTCTGCCATAAAAGAAAATTACTGATTCTGTTTTCGCCCGATGTTCTGATGATCAGGTCGGGATCCGGCATGTCTTTGGTATCAAGAAAACCGCCAAAATAATCTTCGCTCAAGAGATCCGTCGCAACATTATTTTTGATAACATCGTCTGCCAGTTTTTTTACGGCCCTGATGATCTCATCCCTTGCACCGTAACTTAACGCAAGTGTAAGAACCATTTCTTTGCCCTGCGCTGTGGCAGCAATGGTGTTATTTAGAATCTTTAACACCTCTTCGGGAAGCTGAAAAATATCACCAATGGCATTTAAACGAATCCCGTTGCGGATCATTTTGTCTTTTTTGTTGACAAGAAAATCATAAAGAAGCGCCATCAGCATGTGCACCTCTTCGGCGGGCCTTTTCCAGTTTTCCTTTGAGAACGCGTACAGCGTTAGATATTTGATACCAATCTCACGCGAGAGTTCGGTGATGTTTTCGACCACCTCGGCACCCCTGCGGTGCCCTTCTATACGCGGCAAGCCGTTGTTCTTGGCCCATCTGCCATTGCCATCCATGATAATGGCTATGTGATGAGGCAGTCTGGTCTTGTCAATCTGGGTTATTAAATCATGCATACCATGAAAGGATGACCGCAAAAAGTTTCTGCGCCGTCACAAATAACAAACACAGCACTCACACCGTTGTGTTTGTCTCTTCCTGTGAGACACGCTCCCGCCACTGCTCAATACGGCCTAGGATCGCAAGTTACTAACTTGACTTTGACGCGATTGAGTTCCTCCGTTATGAGAAGAATGCACCCGCGCTCTGTCAACTTTGAAATTTCTCTACATCGAGCTACACGGTCATGATGTCTTTTTCTTTTGCCACAGCCATTTGATCTATTTTTTTAATATAGTCGTCAGTGGCCTTTTGAATCTGCTCGGTGCCGCGTTTAAGATCGTCCTCGGATATTTTGGAATCCTTTTCGTGCTTTTTAAGCGCATCGTTGGCCTCTTTGCGGGCCTGCCTGACGGCGACCCGGCTCTCTTCTGACATGTTTTTAATCTGTTTTGCGATTTCCTTGCGGCGCTCTTCGGTCAGTTGAGGAATGGGCAGCCTGACGATCTTGCCGTCACTCGTGGGATTGAGTCCGATATTGGCCTTCTCAATCGCTTTTTCGATGGGCTTGATCATCGTGGCCTCCCACGGCTGTATGGTAATCATGCGAGGCTCCGGAACAGCCAGTGTGGCCACCTGATTGAGCGGCGACATGGTCCCGTAGTAATCAACCTTGATCCCGTCGAGAATCACCAGAGAAGCCCGACCGGTTCGCAGTTTTGAAAGATTGACCTTGAGGGCCGTAAGCCCTTTTTCCATGCCATCTTTGGCCTTGTTGATAACTTCATCTAACATGAAACCTCCTTAAAAAAAAGTTCAACGCCGTTGCAAAAAAAACAGCAGTCACGCCACGGGAGACGCATCTGACAACTTGAAACCCACGGCAAGGCTAGGGGGGATTGACAAGCCCTCACGATACACGCGTGCCGATATTCATCCCGCAGACAACCTTTTTGATATTGCCTTTTTTAAACAGGTCAAACACGATGATCGGCATTTTGTTGTCCATGCAGAGCGAGATTGAAGTTGAATCCATAACCTTGAGTCCCTTGTTAAGCACATCAAGAAAAGAGATGGAACGATACCTTTGGGAGTCCTTGTATTTTACAGGGTCTTTGTCGTACACACCATCGACCTTGGTCGCCTTTAAAATAACATCGGCGTGCATTTCCATCCCCCGCAGCGACGCCGCTGTGTCTGTTGTAAAATAAGGATTTCCCGTTCCAGCGGCAAAAATAACAATGCGCCCCTTTTCAAGGTGCCTGACAGCACGACGGCGAATGTAGGGTTCGACAAGTTTGGACATGTCGATGGCAGACAGCACCCTGGTGTAAACACCAACCTTTTCGAGCGCGTCCTGCAGTGCCATGGCATTGATGACGGTCGCCAACATTCCCATGTAGTCACCCTGCGCGCGGTCGATCCCCTGCGCAGCGCCCGTCATCCCCCTGAAGATATTGCCAGCACCGAGAACAATGCAGATCTCAACACCAAGGTCGTGGACCTCTTTGATCTCGCGCGCAATCTCGTGAGTGACTTTGAGCGAGATCCCATACCCCTGCTCTCCCATCAGGGATTCACCGCTGAGTTTGAGAAGAATACGTTTGTAAACCGGTTTTTGTTTGGTTGTCATATAACAGGCCCCAAGTCCAAAAAAACGAAGAACGAAGAACGTGAACGAAAAACGCGAACGAAGCACACGAACGAAGATCGAAAAACGTAAACGCGAACAAAGGACAAAAACATCACAACCAGCAACCCGGCCAGCGGCCGTTTTATTGTGTCATCCGGCTCACCTCTGCGGCAAAGTCGTCTTTTTTCTTTTCGAGACCTTCACCCACAGCGTACCGCACAAACTGTATGACCTTCGCCGTTTTGTCCACCTGCTTTAAGTAATCACCCACGCTCTGCTTACCACCCATGTCCTTGACATAGATCTGCTGCATCAGCGAGATCTCACCCGCAAATTTGTTGAGTTTGCCGATAATGATCTTTTCGAGCATCTCTGGGGGCTTGCCTGATTTTTTGAGCTGCTCCATCTGAATCTCTTTTTCTTTGTCCAAAACATCGCGGGCAACCTGTGATTTGTCGATGTATTCTGGTGACATCGCCGCAATCTGCATGGCGATATTGATTCCGGCTTCTTCTGTGACAGCCTCGCCCGTAATTTCGATAAGCACAGCAATTTTACCGCCCGAATGACTGTAGAGTGCGATTTTGCCGCCCTCTTTTGCCTTAAAAAAGTAAAATCGTCTTAAGGAAATTTTTTCGCCGATGACCGAGATGTTGGAATTAATAACATCCTGAACAGTCACACCATCGAGCTGCATTTTGAGGAGGGCTTCGCAGTCCTTGGGTTTGTTGGTCAGGATAAAATCGACAAGTTTGTTTCCCAGACGAATAAAGTCTTCGTTCTTGGCTACAAAGTCTGTCTCGCAGTTGACTTCGAGCAGCAGGGCACTGTCCCCGGTCACCTTTGAAAAAACAAGACCCTCGGCTGCGATGCGATCCCCCTTTTTGACCGCCTTGGCGAGACCTTCTTTTTTTAAAAAATCGACGGCCGCATCAAAGCTGCCGTTTGTTTCCATCAAGGCCTTTTTGCAGTCCATCATCCCTGCGCCTGTTTTCTCACGCAAGTTTTTTACATCTTGTGCTGTAATACTCATGTTCATCCTCACATAAATGTACGATACCAGCGTGACAGCGTGCGGCCTGCATTACTGCACTGCCTTTAAGCATCACGCATTGAATCGTTTTAAAACACAACCACAACCCACACAGGGCGCACCCGACCTCGACACGGTAGAATCGTTTTGGAATACGAGAAACACACCGTGCGCGGCTGATGGTATCGTGCGTGGGCACCGAAACATTACGATCCCGACAGACCCTCATCAGCCCGTTGCCTCTTTGATTTCTGTCTCTTTGATGATCACAATGTTGTCAGACTCTTTTTTGAGCTTTTCGGGTTCTTTTTTGGGATCAATTGTTATAGTGGGTTCCTGAACTTGCTCAACATCGACCTTTGCAGAAAAGACGTTTCCGACTTCGCCTTCAAACTCGGTCTTGGCAATCTTGCCCACATAAGCTGTTTTGACCTTGCTGTCTTTGTCGCCCAGATCGTCTTTATCGGTCACTCGGATACGACGAACCGCTTTGTCCTGCTTATCTGCAGCAGATGGGGGCTCTTGTCTGATAATTTGTTCTCTCAGTGCCAGCCCCGCAAGACAGGCCTCTGCAACCTTGTTGGTAAAGTAGGTAATGGACAGAATGGCGTCGTCGTTGCCAGGAATAATGTAGTCAATCAACTCGGGATCACAGTTGGTGTCTGTGATGGCCATGATAGGAATCCCCAGTTTTCTCGACTCAAGCACCGCAATGTGTTCGTGGCTTGGGTCGACAATAAAAACAAGGCTCGGCGCGCCCTTGAGTAATTTGATCCCGCCGAGGGAGGCCTCGAGCTTGATAATGGTGCGGTCGACTTCGAGGAGTTCTCTTTTGTTGAATCCTTCGAACGCATTGGTCTCACGTTTTTTTTCGAAATCGATTAATTTATCGATGCTGTTTTTGATGGTCTTGAAATTGGTGAGTGTCCCGCCCATCCATCTTTGATTGACGTAGTGCTGCTTGACCCTGACGGCACACTCTTTGATGATCTCGCGTGCCTGAGGCTTGGTGCCCACGAAAAGAACATCCTTGCCTTGTGCCACGGTATCGGTGACAATTTTTAATGCCTCATTGGCCAGTTGTTTGGTTCTTTGTAAATCGATGATATGGACTCCCGATTTTGCGCCGTATATATACTGACGCATCTTGGGGTTCCATCTTTTGGTTTGATGGCCAAAATGGCCACCGGCCTCCATCATTTCGGGTATGCTGACTTCTATCATGATTTTCCTTTGGTTTGATGTGCCCATTGATGACCATTTGCAAGATCAACAACAACACCCTCCAGTCCCCTGTTGTAACCCCCTCAATCGGTTTATACCGACAACCGGGAGGACAGAAGGACTGTGTTTTTTATTAAGTTTTCAATCGCGTACCGACAAATCGCGTGACAGCGAGCTAACACAGCGCTACTATGCCGTGCAACATGTATTTGGACATTTGCCACGCGCCAAAACACACTCCTGACCCTGTTTTCTTTGGTTCACCCCGATTCTACCGCTGGTTAACCCTCTTTAAACTATTTGTAATCACGCTGTTTTTTGTGTACCCTGTCCCGGATACCTTGGCGCAAACCTCTCAGCAAACCTCTGAGACAGAGCAACCAGCCCCCCAGACGGGGCAAAATTTTTCATTGGCAGACCAGGATTATGCCGCTTATTTTGTGTCAAAACACCACTCTCAAAAATGGGACGAGATCGTCAAAAAGGGCATGGAGGCCTTTCACGCGGACCAATACGAAGAGGCACACACCCTGCTTTACAAGGCCTTTAACAAGGGGTGCGAATCACCGATCATCCTGTTTATGATGGCCCTTATCAACGAGCAGCAAAAATCCTTCTACACATCCCTCGAATACTACCAAATGGCCCAAAAGGGTTTTAAGTCGTCCAACAAGGACCACCGCTACAGCATGCAATTCGACGAAAACTACGGCAGGGCCCTCTACTACAGCGGCAAGATAGACGAGGCAATGCCGGTACTGCAAAAGGCGGGTAAAAGAACAACTAGCTACTGGCTGCTTAAAATGCTCGGGATGCTCGCCTACGAAAAGGGAGACGCGCTCAACGCCCTCTCGTACCTCGAAAGGGCCGTGCGCGTTCGCAGTGCTGATGTCACCAGTGGCGAGCTGGTCTACATTTACGGGCTGCTTGGCAAACTTTTTCTCTATCAGGGACAAAAAGACGGGGCGATGCGTTACTATCAAAAGGTTCTGGAGATTGACCCCAATCACGCCGAGGCAAAACGCTTCATGCAGGGGATCAACAATCAGTACCAACAGCAGCAGTTGATCGACCTGATGGAAAAATTTAAGGAGATGTAGCAAGTTCTAAAAAAACCTGTGAGTGTCTTCCATAACCCGCATAAAGCGGCAAACACTACGCGGGCGGACACCATGCAAAAATTGATGCCGAAACGCGTAGAAAAAACCTTCCAAGGTTCTGGCGCGTTTAAGGACACAAGGGGTTCTCTATTGCTACCTGCTTTTCCATTGGACTGCAAGCAATTGTCCCTGTCTGGCAAAATCAACTGCCTCTCCCAGAATTCGTGCTGCCTCTTGTGGGGCATGGAAACCCATGGAATTTTCAGCCGCAATAAAATCCAGTCGCCACTGTGCCTTTCTGTGCATCGCCAGAGCCGTTTTAAGTTGTTCATCAGTAGCACCTGCTATTTTTGCTTGTTCAATGGCATCGATCAGATCCATAAGTGCCTGTGCGGCACGTTGCATGAGTTTATAATTTTTTTCCTGTATGTTTTCGACTCTGGCTTTTATTTCGTCCTCAGAAAAATGATGGCATGTCTGACAGGCTCGATTGATATTAAGGAGTGGGCTGCGTACCCAGTGATCAGATACCTTGGTGGCTCCGTCCCGCATGTAAGGCATATGGCAGTCAGCACAGGCTACTCCGCTTTTTGCATGAATTCCCTGGCTCCAGAGTTCAAATTCGGGGTGTTGAGCCTTTAACAACTTGGCCGTTGTTTGGGCGTGTGTGTAATCAAAAAAGTCTGTGCCATCAGGAAATTTTAGTTCGTTAAAGAAGGTTTCAACCTCTTCCACTTTGAGGCCGTTGCCCCATGGAAAGACCAGTGGCAGTTTGCCCCCACAATAGTATTCCACATGGCACTGGCCGCAGACAAATGATCTCATTTCGGTCTGTGAGGCATCCGTATTTGGATCGTAGGGGTTGTTCTTGGTTCCTTTTCTCCATCTTTCTATTGAAGGCAGGTGTGGTAGGGGTGTGTTTGATGAGGCAAGTGTTGTGATGCCCTTTATAAATCCAGGTCGTGTCACACGCAGTTTCATGGTCCCTGGTTCATGACAGTCTACGCAGGATACAGGGTTTGCATGTCCCATCTCGTGAAGTTTTTTGTTAAGCTCCTGATAGGAAGATTTATGGCTCACCTCCATTCCCTTCATGGCGTCCCCGTTTCCCAATTTTTTATACAAGGGCATGACTGTGGCATGACAGTGAAGGCAGGATCCTGACTGAGGCTTTGTTAATCGTTTTGTGTTTTCCTGATCTGTCAACATGTAGGCATGTCCGCGCCTGTCTCGGTAATCAATGGAAAATGCATAGCCCAGAAACATCCGTTTTAACCATGGATCTCTCTCTATCTTTTCTGCAGGTAATGATTCGCTGCCCCCATGCCCGCCAAACTTTGTCTGAGTAGCCTGGACAGTCCTTTTATATGAATCATACTGCTTTGGCCAGTTGATCCCCCATTTCTTTGGATCGGTGTCGTTTTCGGTAACCTCAACCCGGTTTTGATTTGAATATTTGGTTTCTGTTTTACGTTCCATGATGTTAACGAGGAGCGAGGTGACAAGTACAGTTGCTATGATAATAATGAAACAGATAGCAATATACACACGATTTTTTTTAAATAGGTCCTTCATGATTTATTTCTCCTCGTTTAAAACCTAAGTAGGTTTTTTCTACGCGTTTCGGCAACAATATTTTATGAGGTGCCAGCCCGCGTAGAATCTTCCGCTTTATGCGGGTTAAGAATTCTTTATGAGATCCCCCAAGCCCTGCTGTTTCACCATGCCCTACATCTCTGTGGCAATGAACACAATCAACGGCCTTGTCTTGTCGATAAAATGGAAACTCCAGATCATGAACCAGTTCTCCGTGACATCTCAGGCAGTTCTCTTGGAGTATCCTGCTGTTTTTTGGTTTGATCATTATAGGTTCGTGAAAATCCTGGAAAACAAAACCTTTTGAATGATAATAACCATTCTCAGCCTTGGCCGCATATTTTTCTATAAAATCATGAGGGAGGTGACAATCTACACATAAAGCAACAGTGTGATGACTTGCTTTTTGCCAGGAATCAAGCTGAGGTTGCATAATATGGCAGTTAGCGCAGGCTTTTGGATTTGTACTGAAATATGATGGCCCTTCAGCATATTGAAAGGTAAATCCCCCGATTCCAAAAAGCAGACCAGCCAGTACAGCAATAGATAATTTTGCAAACCGGTTATGAGCCATTTGTCAGCCATAAAAAGTCAATATCTTTTTATCAAGTATTTGCTTCATTTATATCAGGTGTAGATGACAAAATTTTTAGAGTGAGACAATTTTTTTTTAATGTAGCATCCTGCATGGCCACACGGTCAGGGGCCAAATTGGCCCCTTTCTTTGGTTATGACTAACATAAAATCTGGACCAATTTAAAGGGGAGGGGTCATTTTTTCATTTTTTACAATCACGCTGTCATTTAAAAAATAGTTGTGGTGGTGTTTTAAATTTTCCATGTTGCGTTACTTCCAATATGTTTTGAGTGGTTTTATAAGATCGAGTGCCGCCTTGTCTTGAGACGTTGTTGACATTAAGCTTTAACGAGACAACCCATCAAGTTACTAACTTGACTTTGACGCGATTGAGTCCCTTCGTCATGCGAGGACTGCACCCGCGCTCTGTCGACTTTGAAATTCCTAGACATAAATTTATTCGCCGTAGTGTGTTTTGGCCCTCAGGATAGTTATTATTTTTTTTAACTTGTCAATGTCGTAAACAATTCTGTCTTTGTAGCTGAGACGGTATGAATAACTGCCGGAGAGTTCACCCAAAAGTTTTTTTCCTGCAAAGGGATCAACAGCAATGACATTCAACAAAATGGTCTTGAGTTTTTCTTTAAGGCGGGGGGTGAGTTCTTTAACATCTTTTTCTGCCTGTTTGGTGAAAACAATTTTGTAGGAGGGCATTGTTATTTTCCAAATACAGTATCGAAGGAAACCACCTTACCTGCCTTGGATTCTTTTTTTGATTTTTTAAATTTTTTTTTAAAATTGGGTGATGAGAGAAGATCGAGGGTTTCAATCAGGCTTTCGTATTCTTCTTCGGGCATAACCACCACACCCCCCTCGCGATGAAAAATTTTGTAAAACTTGCCATTTTTGATGACATTTTTAATCAATTCAAAAAAATTAATCCGGGCTTGTGTGGCTGTAAGACAGTTCATGGTAATCTCCCCATATGTACGTATTAGTGTACGTCATCATAAGACGATAATCAATGAGATTGATGAAATTTTATCCCATCACGGTATGAGTTAAAGATTTTTTTTAATTTCTAAATCATCCCACGAGGTTGGGCCATGCGGGAAAAATGTGCAACTCATGCGGATCTCAAATCACCACGTGATCTCGTACTCAAATTCGGGCGCACCTTTGGTCATGATGACCTGCCCATTTTTTATCCCGAACATTTCCAGAATCCCCAAAAAAACACCCTCATACAATTTTTGACTGTATCCGGGGGCCGGGGCCTGAACAATCACATGGCCGTTTTCTTTTTTTATAAACACCCTTTTCCTTACATCACTTCCCCTGTGATTAAGCTGAAAGCCGACAGCTTCAAATACGATAAGATCCAGCGGCGTTTTTATTTCGGCCGGCAATCCTGCGGTTTTTTTGATGGTGGGGTAGACATTTTTACCCAGCGTCACTATGGCCTGATCTTTGGTTGGCGATGCCTCTGCGTATTTTTCCATAAAGGCACTAAAAAGAGTGGCATCGTACCATCCCTCGGGGTCAAGCTCGTTCCAGTGTTTTCCGGTCGCCGCAAAAAGCGGTTTATCCGCCTCGACACGAGTCTCTTTGTAAAGACTCATGAGACTCGCAGCCAATGTAATAAACTTGCCTTTGACCTCTGCCATATGCAAACTCCGGTGAACTTACTGTGTGTTCGGTGTTAAAACCTAAGTAGGTTTTTTCGACGCGTTTTTGCATCAATATTTTGCAAGGTGCCCGCCCGCGTAGTATTTTCCGCTTTATGCGGGTTGGGTATTATCCTTGTATCACCTGTATTCCCAATTCCAAAAGTTGCGCCGCATCCACCACGCTGGGACAATCGCTCATCAAGCAGCCTGCCTTTTGCGTCTTTGGAAACGCAATCACGTCCCTGATATTTTCGGAGTCCGTGAGCAGCATCATCAGACGATCCAGACCAAAGGCAAGCCCGCCATGCGGTGGCGGTCCGTATTTGAGGGCCGTGAGCAGGAACCCGAATTTTTTTTCTGCGTCTTCCAAAGAAATTCCCAGGAGAGAAAATACCTTTGACTGCACCTCTTGAGAATGAATCCTGATGGAACCCCCGCCAATCTCGTTGCCGTTAAGCACCATGTCGTACGCATCGGCGCGACATTTAAGCGGGTCTGTGTCGAGAAAATGAATATCCTCAAGTTTGGGAGCAGTAAAGGGGTGATGCACCGCCATGTAGCGTTTTTCTTTTTGATCAAACTCGAACATCGGAAAATCAACCACCCACAAAAAATTATATTTGGTGTTATCGACAAGACCGCGCATCGCGGCGATCTTCTCCCTTAAATTACCCAGGCTGTCGTTGACCACCTTTGCCGATCCCGCACAGAACAGGACAAGGTCTCCGGTCTCCATATGGAGTCTTTCACACAGCGCCTTTTTTTCTGCTTCTGAAAAAAATTTGACAATCGGGGCCTGCCACTCGTCCTTTAACACCTTGATATAGGCCAGCCCCTTTGACCCGTAAACACTGGTATAGCGGGAGAAATCGTCGATATCCTTGCGGCTTAACTCTGCCCCGCCCTTGACGTTAAACGCCTTGATGATATACCCCTCTCCCTGACTGATCACATCCCTAAAGACCTTGAACTCCGTTGCGGCAAAAATATCGGAAACCGTGCGCAGCTCCATCTGATAACGTGTGTCGGGGGCATCGAGACCAAAGCGCTCCATACATTCATCGTAAGTGATTCGGGGAAACGGTGTGGTCACAGCAACACCCTTTGCCTCTTGCCAGACCTCTTTGATCATGCCCTCCATGATGGGAAAGACATCTTCCTGCGTGATAAAAGACATTTCGAGATCGATTTGGGTGAATTCGGGTTGTCGATCCGCACGCAGGTCTTCATCGCGAAAGCATTTTACGATTTGAAAGTATCTTTCGAAACCACTGACCATAAGAAGTTGTTTAAAAAGTTGCGGCGACTGCGGCAGGGCATAAAAACTGCCCTTGGTGATCCTAGATGGCACAAGATAATCACGGGCGCCTTCGGGGGTGGACTTGGTTAAAAACGGGGTTTCAACCTCAATAAAGCCCTGTCCGGAAAAATAATTTCTGACTGTCTGGCATATTTTTGAACGCAGAAAAAGATTTTTGCGAAGACAGGGGCGTCGTAAATCGAGAAAGCGGTATTTAAGACGGGTGTCTTCGTTGACGTCGATGTTGTCGTCGATCATAAACGGGGGATTTTTGGACGTGCTGAAAACCTCGAAATCTGTGACATCGACCTCGATCTCACCGGTAAAGAGATTGGGGTTTTTCATGCCGTCCGGCCGCGCGCTGACCTTTCCCCTGATGCCCAGACAATACTCGCTTCTGAGATGGTGACCAAGCTCGTGTACCCTCTCGTCGGTTTCGGGATGAAAGACAATCTGCGTGAGCCCCTCACGGTCCCGTAAGTCAACAAAAATAAGCCCCCCATGGTCACGGCGTGTATCGACCCAGCCGTAGAGTACAACCTCTTTGCCGATATCGGTGGCGGTCAACTGGCGGCAGTGGTGTGTCCGTTTATTTTTTGCCAGAAACATTTTTTTGGAAACAGCAGATTTGATGACCGTGATTGCTGATCCATTGATGCAATCATCAATCCCAAACCTGCCATTATCGCAAGCTGTCAGAAATTTCTTGTCACCACGTAATCTGCGATGGTGAGTAAAATATCTTTTTCGATAGAATCTCGAAAAGGGGTCAGACTTTGTTTGGCCTTGTTGATGTGATCCCTCGCAAGTTCGAATGTGAGTTCAAATCCGTTGTATTTTTTGATGATGTTTTTTACCTCTAAAAAAAGTTCGTGTTCGAGTCTCTTGCCAAGTAGTGCGTTTTTGATCACCAGCGCCTCGGCCTCTGATGCAAACCCCAGGGCGGTGATGAGGGGGAGTGTCAATTTGCCTTCTTGAAGGTCGACTCCCATGGCCTTGCCAAAGACCTCTTCTGACGATGTGTAATCAAGGACATCATCGGCAAGCTGAAAGGCCATCCCGAGGTGATACCCGTATTCTTTAAGAGCCTCCTGAAAATTATTTGAAACACCCCCCAGAAGCCCGCCCACCTCGCAGGCCGCCGAAAACAGCAGGGCCGTCTTGTTTTTGATGATGGTGAGGTATTCTTCTCGTGTGGTTTTGTGATTGGAATTGGTGACAATCTCCAGGACCTCTCCCTCGGTGAGCGCGGTAATGCAGTCGGTAACGACCTTGAGTATTTTGAGATTTGCCTGCTCTGTCAAAAGCTGCGAAGCCCTGCTGTAAAAAAAGTCTCCGACCAGCACGCTCACATGATTGCCCCATTTGGCGTTGACTGATGTCTGCCCGCGACGAATCTTGGCATTGTCAACCACATCGTCATGCAGGAGACTTGCCGTATGAATAAACTCGATACAACCACCCATTTTGTAGGCTTGAATCCCCGAAAACCCTGACATCTTTGCAGAGATCACCGTAAGAACAGGACGAAGTCTTTTGCCGCCGTTTTTAAGAATATATTCGGCAACAGAGCGCACAAAAGGAACTTCGGAATCAAGCAGGGACAACAGAGTGCCCTCAAGCTCCGAAATTTGTTTTTGAAACGGGATTAAAATATTGTGAAGAACGTCCGGATTATTTTCCTGCTTATTGACGACAGACAATGTCATGGCTCACCCCTGTGTTGTTATGCAACGCTGTCTATTAGAAAACATCCAACACTGCAAGGACAAGTCATCACAACAACGTTGTTTTCGATTGCATCTCGTGAGGATCGTTATTAGTATCATCCACAAAGGCATCAAACAGGGAATCTGCGATCACACTGCATCCCCTGATTTTGCTTTCGCCCCGTAACAAGCATGTTTCACCACAACCCCCAAATCAACCCCATTTATAAAAAGGGCAGCAAGGACACAGCTATCCTGCTCATCCACGGTTTTACCGGCACACCGGACTGCCTGCGCCATCTGGCCAATCACCTGCACTCCCTCGGATACACCGTTTCTGCCCCGCTTTTGGCAGGTCATGGCACCACCCGGGAGTCCTTGGCAAAAACGGGCTGGAAAGACTGGTACCAGACCTGTCACAGTGTGTTTTTAGAGATGCAGGAAAATCACACACACATCTTTGTGGCGGGACTCTCCCTCGGAGGACTCCTCACCTTAAAGCTCGCAGAGGACTACCCGCAGAGCATCAACGCAATAGCCTGCCTTGCAACACCCGCCTTTTTAAACTCCTGGGCGACCGTCCTGCTTAAAATCCACGCCTATACCCCCTTAAAGCGATTAAGACTCTATCAAAAAAAATCAAGCCCCGATGTTAAAAACCCTGTCGCCAGAAAAAATTTCTGGAACATCACCGACATGCCTTTATCCTGTATACAGAGCATCACGGGGCTGCAAAAAAAAGTTTGCTCCAACCTGCACAAGGTGGTCTGTCCCACATTAATCGTCCACTCGCGTTACGATTCGACAGCACCGTACGCCAGCATGAATCACATCTCAAAAAACATCAGCGCCAAGGTCACCGAGACCGTCACCCTCGAAAACTCGTTTCATCTGATCACCATCGATTACGATAAAGACCTTGTCAGCGAAAAGGTGGGGACATTTTTTGGCAGACATATGTCGGCATGATTTTAGATATTGCGCGTGAAACTTGTTGCGGGGGCACTTACCCTGCAAGGATATCACGTTCGTGGGATTTAACGCGAGCGCCGGGTGACAGGGACAGGTTCTTGCGGCGCATCAGCAAGCAGCTTGTCGACTTCAGTCAAAGTCTCTGCCTTGGCAATGGCTGTAATCAAGGCCCCGCGGGCCGCCTGATGTTTTTCATCACGCATCATAAACGCATCGGTTTTCTTGAGTACCTCCACAATCCGCTGCAGGGCAGACAACTCTGCCCAGAAAACTGCCAGCACGCCTTTGGGGAGTGTTTTGCCATAGCCCTCCAGATCAACTTTAAAGGTTTCCAGACGCGTAAGGACCATCGAAAAAAAACCCGTGCCGTCCATGATCTCAGATGGCAGGGACCGCAATAATCGCTCCATGGGTGTCAGCATCTCCACAATTTCCGCCTGCATCTCTTGTGCTTCAAACCCTGTATGATAGGCCTCTTGAGCAATCTGTTGCACGGCCTCTTTCTGCATAACCTTTACGGCGTTTGTCATGCGCTGTGTTTGTTGTTCCTGTACACGGACAAGCGCCGCGGTCCGTTCTGCGACATTTTCATCTGTGATCTGCTGCCCTGCCCATGCAAGTGCCGGATCAGCGGCAACGCTTAATGACAGGCCGTAACCGTCAAGGAGCGACACGGCGCGCACGCAAAGTCGCAAGACCCTCATCTTGCGCGCGGCCTCGATGAGTGGATCTGCAAGGCGGCGCTTTTGTAAAAGATCGTGAATTGTTTTTTCGATCGCCACCAGATCTGCGCGCGTCGTCATGGGTGGTGGGGCAAGAAACGTGTCAAGATAGCCCCTCAGCCATGGGTCATCACTCAAAAAATCAGGGGTTATGCTGCTTAATGTCTCAAGACGCTCGCGCACTGCCGCCACTGATTTTCTGGCCCTCTCGGCAAAATCATCGGGAACATCTGTACCGCCTGCCTGCCGCCTGTCTTCGATGTGTTCTGTGCGAGCGGGCTCATCGATTGCGCGGACCGAGACCTTAAGTTCGCCCTGCAACGTCTGTCCGAGTGCGTCAAGCCTTTGCAGCATCTGCTCGCGGCTGATTTTGTTCAGGGCAAACCCCAGCGCCAGATCAAGGATACGGTGCAGCCCCGCGGGGTCTGCTGCATACTCACGCAACCTTTCGGCCAATGCCATCGCAACAGGACCACCGGCCGCACATTCCCTGTGTATCATCACCAGTGCGAGTCTCACGGCTTCATCCTGATCATCAGGTTCCTCTGCCCGCTGCTGCTCAAAAAATTCGGGGAGCGGTGCCCCCGGGGTCTCACTGGCCCACGAGGCCTCATTGATCTCTTCAACTTGGCGAACCGCGTCCCAGCAAGGGCGCCAGTCAAGGCGTGAAAGCGCTGCAATGCCCTTGACAACATCCATCAACGGCGCGCCTGAAGACTGGGGCCCCACAAGATCCGTAAGGCGCTCCCTTACCGCACCACGGTATCTGCGCACTCCACGACTTAAAAAATTCAACCGCTCATTTTGTGCTGCATCGGTCACACCAATGACCTCCATGATGTATCGCCGCAGCCATACATAGAATATCGGCAGAGAAGGAGGCGGGGTCACCACCCTCATTTCAAGGGCCCGCGCAAGGATATCGTGCAGCGGTCCGGTTGATTGCAGTTGACAGCATGTCTTAAGGGCCTCGGCAAAAAGTCCCTGCACAGACTTAACAAAACCAGCTTCAATCAAGGTAGCAAGGCTGTCCATGGCCAGACCCAAGGCTTTGTCTCTCGCATCCTGCCCGTACTGCCCCATACGGGCAAAACAGACAGGGATTGTCTTGACAGTGCCAGGGGTCTGCCATTCACGACGGTTCTCACGATCAATTGCACCAATCAGGCGTTCTAATGATTCCCTATCAACACCGGTAAAACGCACCAACCGTTCAATCCCCGCCTTCAACTCGATCCTTGGCATGGGGTTTGGCAGGCTGATCCCACCCCGCATGCGCAGCCCCCCCTCCCCGCGGTTTACATCGTCGTGACGCGCTCGCCTGATCTTTGACACAATCGATTGTATATCATCCCGCAGTTGCACAGGACCTTGTCGTTGATTTACATAAACTGCCGCGAGGGTCTCCCTTTCGAGGGCCATTCGGTGGTGCCGGTACTGGCCCGGTATCCGTCGGATAACCCCCTGCCTCAACGCATCGTATTTTCGATTCATGCGTTCGACCGCAACAGGTACAGTGGCAAGATCTTCCGCCCATGCCAGCGCCATAAAGGCAATCCGCGGGTGCGCCACGCAGAGGGAATCAAATACGGTCTGCACATCACTGCACGAACCCAGCCGTTCAAGATTTCCAGCAAGAATCACACTCCGCTCATAATCCATTAAAGAAAGTTCCCTGCTCATCTCGCCCAGTGTTACGCCCGCAAATACAAGCCCTGTATAGTTTGCCGGAATCTCGACAGCAGCCATCGCGCCCTCAAGGGGAGGGGTGGCTTTTGGATTTAAAAAAATCCTCACCTGCGACTCAACCCAATCCTTGTGGCAGTAACCTATGTGCCTCGTGATCAACTGTGCCGCGATAAATCCTTTAAGTCTGTGAACGCAGCAGCCCCCATCGGTCTCGAGCCCCTCGCCCTGTATCAGGGTAGAGATGTGTTCAAGGACCCTCAAATAGTGACGGCGCCTCGTTGCCAACTCATTCGCGAATTTCCTGCTGCCCATAAAGCCGGTATCCCAAAAGCGCCACCCCCTCGACCCTCCGCCAAGACTCAAGATAAGAAACATGTAACCGTTATTGTCAGAGGCCCTCGCAAGGTAGTTCTCATGGAGCCATTTTACGCCACGTGTTGCTATGGCAAAGCGTGCGGTATCACGCCATGCCTTGTAACCCTGGGTGTCATCCCCAAAACACTGTCTGGCCACAGCCTCCCAACGGGGTGGGATGCGGATGATCTCCGGAAACCGCTGGTGGGCAATCCGTCCCGTCTCTCTGTAATCCACTTTTTCATACCTCTCGGCGCGCCGGTTGACTGTAAGCAAGACCATATCCACGATTCCGTCCCTGAGTGTTTTTAAGACAGCGGGGTCTGTGGTATCCAGGGGCAGAAAACGCCTGCGATCGGATGTTATAATGTCGTGATACCTTTTAAAGGAGTCCTTGACGTGCCAAAAACAGCGCGAAGGATTTTCAAGCACATGTTCTGCATTCCATGTACCCCCTTGCTTATCATGAGCAAGCCCCAACACTGCAATCAGAGGATCTGCGTCAAGACTTTGCACCATTTGATCAATAAAGTGTTGCACCGCTGCGGCGTCACCGATCTCTTGCATCCTCTTGATGAGATTGTTGCGGGTGTGAATCAGTGTGATGGCATCCTGCCCCGTGCCCACAACATGCCGCGCTAGGTACTCAAATCGTTCGATGAGTGTCTGTATGGTATATCCGTGTCCGCACATGATGCTGCGGTAATGATCCGGCAGGGGAATGATATTCACACCGGCTAACACGTCCCCTGCAACTTGTTTTCTGTGGCCCGCACGCACCCGCCCAACGCTCAAGCGCGGTGCCGCGGCAAAGAGACCCGCAAATCCTTGTGTCACAGGGCGGACCAAAGGAGCGCCCCATACGTCATGCACAGCCCCTCGTGCTTCATCTGTCGCGTCCCTGCGACCCATCACAATACCCGCGGGCAAAGGGGCACGCTGCCTGTGTGCCAGGGCATCTGAACCCGAACAATAACCGGCAAGCGTCTCCGGGTCGGCCGTGAGAGTGCCTGTAACAGGCATTAATGCTGTCATCTGTGATGGTGTCGAGGGTGTGCGATCCTCCGGCAGGCCAAATTCTGTGCGCGCTCCCGCAGGGAGACCGGCAATGTCCTGCACACCCGCAATCCATGCGGTTGCCTGATGTATCGAAAAAAAACGTAAGCCCATGGCTCGCTTGTTCGGAGACAAAAAGGTAATGTTGCGTAAAATTGTTTCCTTTTTTCCGCGAGTGACATAACACCCTGATATGCACTATAATTTCTGGGGG
>JADGCS010000220.1 GCA_015228875.1 Deltaproteobacteria bacterium
GTCTTGAATTATCATCCCTTGCCCTTCGCGAATGGATTGGCAGGTTGTGGTACACCCTGCTCTGATCCAAGGGTGCCGATACAGGCGAGTCATCTGCATAGGCAAGAAACTCCTTTATCATCTTGATAACCCCTGTTGAACATTTGACACAATCCATGCTTTTAAATTGTTTTATAGCGGTGATAAAGACTGTCAGGGGCAACACCCTCTAACCTTTTGAAATTCATAAACCTAAAAACGGCGGCATCAATGAACAAAAAGACAGGGGATGCCTGATTTAATTGGGTTCGGAGAGTCAAAGTTGCTGACCAATGACAAACAACATTTAAGGATCAAAAAATTTTACGGAACATCCGAAAATGCAGTAAAGACTCAAATTTGGATTGCAGTGTCGGTTTATGTGCTGATAGCCATCCTGAAAAAAAGATTGCACATCAAAGAAAGTCTCCGCACAATTTTACAAATTTTGAGCGTTAATGTTTTCGAGAAAACGCCCGTCCAGACAGTTTTTGCGGGCAATTAAAAAAAATGTCAAAGAACGAATCTGTTAACCAGTTGAATTAATTCGTCAGTTAACCGAACAGTAGTGTAAAATTATCTAAACCGGATGAATGTTGCGAATTTAGTCTGATATTACAGAAAGTTGTTTGTTGTTAACCATTGAGGGGGTCTTGGATTTATTGCAGGGCTACTTGAGGTTTGAGTCTCCGTTGGGGTGCAATCTTCCGGTTGACGTGATCAATATAATTCTGTACACTGTACATACGATGAAAGATATTGTCTTTGAATGGGATGATGAGAAAAATCGCGCAAACATAAAAAAACACGGTGTTTCTTTTGAAGAAGCTCAGAGCGTTTTTTTTGACGAACATGCCATGCGTTTTTTTGATCCCGATCATTCAAACGATGAAGATCGATTCATCATGCTTGGCATGAGTTTTAAACTTCGAGTTTTGGTTGTTTGCCACTGTTTAAAAAAAAACGATACGGTGATTCGTATCATTTCTGCCCGTAAGGTAAACAGACTTGAGGCCAAGGGTTACCGGAGGTAAGCGTCATGAGATCACATTATGATTTTACAACAATGAAGGGTGAAAAAAATCCCTATATTGCCAGATTAAAACAACCCATTACCATTCGTCTGGACAAGGATACCGTAACTTATTTTAAAAATCTGTCAAATGACCTTGGAATGCCCTACCAGAATCTCATCAATCTTTATCTTCGTGATTGCGCCCAACTTCATAAAAAACTTAAGCTCAAGTGGGCCTGATGGGTATTTAAAACCTGTTTTTTACCTTGCCCCAAAAAAACCGCGCATTTTTAACCCCCAATATACAGGACGCAGAAAAACGAGAAGATTTGTAAGACGGAGGATTTGTAAGACGGAGCAAACTTACTCGAACTGTTTAAGACGGAGGACGCGGACGTTACCTTAAGCATTGTCAAAAACAACATCCTGCTCGATCAAAAAATTTATCACGAGGCGATTGCCGGTTACGCCGATTAGTTTTGTCTGGTGTGCCCTCTTTGGGGTGCTTGTGATCAAAAAATTACCAAGACTGGGGAGAGGGATTGTTTTTTTTGCCCTTGCGGTGTTCATGATCTTAAGTACACCGTTTGCGGGGAGCCGTTTGATGGTGTCCCTGCAGACCGATGCGGCGCTGACCGAGTACAATCAGGGGGCGCAGGCCATCGTGATTCTGGGTGGAGGTGTTTATTCCCATGCTGCGGAATACGGAGGGTTATCTACCTTGTCGGGATCGCCCATGGAGAGAGTCAAATACGGGGCCTATCTTTTTGACAAGACGGGTCTGCCCATACTTGTGTCAGGAGGAGATCCTTTAAATACAGGTGTGAGAGAGGGTGACGTGATGAAGTCGGTGATGGAGGAGGCGTTGATGACCCCCGTGACCTGGGTAGAAAACCGCTCAAGGGATACCTATGAGAACGCGGCATTTTCTTACGATATCTTGGCAAAAGAGGGAAAGACAAAAATCTATCTTGTCACGCATGGCTGGCACATGCCGCGCGCAAAGGATATCTTCGAGCGTTTTGGGTTTAAGGTGATCCCCGCACCGACCATCATTTACCAGAATGCAGGATTTACTTTTTACAATATTCTGCCGCAATCGGGGGGTCTTGAATTATCATCCCTTGCCCTTCGCGAATGGATTGGCAGGTTGTGGTACACCCTGCTCTGATCCAAGGGTGCCGATACAGGCGAGTCATCTGCATAGGCA
>JADGCS010000221.1 GCA_015228875.1 Deltaproteobacteria bacterium
CAGGTCCTTAAACCGCTGGGTGTCGGCGCTATGGGAGAGGTTTTTCTGGTCCTGCCGTCCAAGGGGGATCCCGTTGCCCTCAAGCTTTTAAAAACGCTGGACGCCAAGTCAAACAAGGCGGCCATGGAGCAGTTTGAAAACGAATTTCAGGTCCTCAAGCGTTTGTCCCACCCCAACATTGGCAGGATCATCGATTACGGTTTTGACGATGACCTCAAAAAGGTCTTTTTTACCCTCCCGTGGCTTAAGGGGACCGACATTTTCGAGGCCACAAAGGATATCAGCTTTGAAAAGTGCGAAGAATATTTTGTGCAGATGTTTCGGGCCCTCAACTACCTGCATCAAAAAAAGCTCTATCACTGCGACATCAAGCCCGCCAACATTGTTATCGAGGACGGTAATGTCCTGCTGATTGACTTTGGACTGTCGGGTTACTGGGGCGAAAACATCGTTGGTACCCCCACGTATCTGGCACCCGAGCTCTTTAGGGGGCGGCATCACAACGAAAGCAGTGACCTCTACGCCGCGGGGGTCCTCTGCTACAACTGCCTCACACGCACACAGCCGTTTTCGGCAAAGACCTTGCAGGAGGTCTACAACAGACACCGCAGTTTTACGCCGCCGCCCATATCGGACGTTAACACCAAGGTCCCCAAGTATTTTAGCGACATCGTCGACACGCTTCTCAACAAAAAGCCCGAAGAGAGGCACCCCAGCGCGGCCGCTGTCATTGAAGAGATCGCCGCGTATTCGGGCAGAAACTACTCCATCGAGACAAAAGAGACACTGCTGTCCTACCTGCCCACAGAATCCGAACTCATCGGCCGGCCCGAGGCGATTGTCGACATGAAAAAAGCGATCGCCAATTTTCTTTCGGAGGAGGGCAAGGACCCCTACCACCTTATTTTGATTCACGGACAAAAAAACGTGGGCAAGACGCATTTTGTTACCCGCATCAAGCACGAACTCCAGCTCTCAAAATTCAGTGTGGAAAACATTATTCCGCCTTTGTCACAGCAGGACAAGGCCGCTATCTTGCTCTCAAAGGCCATCATCCTCGAAAACCTCGATTATTATTTCATGAACACCCACGAAATCAAAAACCTCAGGGAGGTCATAGGCACAATCGAGCAGAAGATCCTGGCCACAACAACCACGCGATTTATTTTTATTGTTTCATCAACAAAAGAAAGCGACTTTCAAACCATCAAAAAACTTCTGCCTCTCGAAGAAACCAGAATCACAACCATCGAACTCTCGCCGTACACCCTTAACGAGACAGAAGACTTTCTCAAAAACCTCATTGGCGAAAAAGAAATTCCCCAGTCCTTTGTGAACCAGTTTTATCTCAATACCGACGGTCTGCCGGGTATTGCGCTCGACCTGATCCAGTCGATGATCGGCAACGGACTGCTCTTTGATAAATCCGGAAGATGGACCGAAGACCTGCTTTCGCAGTTGGACAAAACCTTTAGCAGTATGGAGGTATCCGAATCGCTCGAACAGGAGTTTGAAAGGATATACGATTCACTCACCAGCGACGAAGAAGACATCGTCAACTGGCTCAGCGTCTGCCCGCATCCGCTCACCTACAACAATATCAAAAATCTGGCCAGACAGGAAGACCTCGACAAGACGCTCGACATCATGATCAATAAAAAGATCATCCGCGTGCAGGACAACTGTTACATCCTGTACCGCAGTATTTTTCATAATTTTATTCAAAAAAATCTCCCCGACCCCGAGGTTAAACGACGCCACACCACACTGGCACTGCCCTCTGTCGGACTGAGCCACAGGTGGCGCGTCTATCACTTAAGTCTTGGCTCGGACCGTGGTTTGAGACTCAAGGCATCCGAGAAACTCTGCGAGATTTACACCGTGTCGGGCCTTCGTGAAGAGGCCCTTGGCATCTATCTTAAAATGATCAACAACTTTGCCGACACAGATTTTCAAAAGCGTCTCGACTGGTACATTCAGGCCAGCATTCTCATGATCGATCTGGACAGATTTGTAGAGGCAGGCCAGTTGATCACCAAAATCGAAAACGAGATTCAAAGGGACAAGCCCGCACTCGATCATAAAAAATTCATGATCCTGCTCGAAAAAAAGGCCATCGCGCTCCTGCATCAGGAAAAACTGGACCACGCCCGCAAATACTTTGAAAACGGGCTGAAATATTCCATGCGATTTAACGATTGTGTTGTACAGCAGTTGCGCT
>JADGCS010000222.1 GCA_015228875.1 Deltaproteobacteria bacterium
GATACTCGTGGTGGATTTTTTGTAAAGCAGGGTTTTAAGGATCGAAAAGGCGCGGATGAGTTGTTTGTTGCGGTTGAGTGGTTTGTTCTTTTTTTTCTTTTTGGGCATGGGGTGGCTCCTTGTGTGTTGGGGGCTGACAGTAAAATAAAAATTTGAGAATATCAATGGGAGGGACCTTGGGGTGTCCTGTTTTTGGGGTATGGATGGGTGGGGGTTGTCTTAAGGGTTGGTGTCTGCTAAATTATTGATAATTCGAGTTAAGTTTGGGATAGAAAAAAAGCTGAGGTGCCAATGAAAAAAAACAATATGACCCTTACCAACATAACAAAACCCAATGATGCATGGATTATTCACCGTCAAGAGGTTGATACGACACAAGACGGTAACTGCAATGTGTATTTTTTACTGGATGCGCATTCTGGTTACCTCTTTGGTATTGAATCATCGGTTGAACAGCCAGACGGGGAGAAGGTCCTTGCTTTTTTTAAAAAGGCCCGCGAGACCAGCGGGCAATGGCCAAAGACGGTCATGATTTTTAAAGGGGATCCCTTTATTGACATCTTTCAGGATGTTTGTGACGAATTAAATCTCTCCCTCGCAAGTGATGTGACAAAAAAAGAGCTTAAGCCGTATGTAAAAAACCTTGTTGATGCATTTGGAGCGTTTAAAAAAGGTGAGCCTCGTCTCAACGATGTTCCTCTTTCAGAAGAAGAAGAGGAAGAAATCGAACAATTTATCCCTGAGACTTATTCCCCCTGCCCCTGCGCCTCGGGGGATAAATTTAAATTTTGCTGTCAAAAGATTTTTAAAGACATTACCCTTGCCATGTGTGCCGCGGAGGAAGGCCATCTTGAAGAGGCCATTAATCACATGCAACAAGCTGAGGCCAAGGCAAGGAGAACAGCCGAGGTGGTTTGCAGAATCGCCATTTGCTGGTCGTTTTTTGATAAACAAAAAACAAAAGAATTCATTGCAGAGGCAAAAAAAATTAATCCAAACCACCCGCGCCTCAATTACATCATGGGCATTGATGCCAAATCAGAGGGGAAATGCAAGCAGGCCATCAGCTACTACTTAAAGGCCATTGAGAATTATCCTGCCGGGGATGTTTTTCATTTAAATGAGACCTATAACAATCTTGGCACGGTCTATTATGAAACAAAAGAATACACCAAGGCCAAACAGGCATGGGAAAAGGCCTTGGTGCTGCTGCCCTCTGACAAGCTCACAAGGGATAATCTTATGGGATGTATCTATGAAAATCCCGATATGCCGGATGCGGTTAGGATAATGAGTCCTTTTATGGAAAAATATGTGTCACGAAAGTGAGGGGCAATCTTATTATGAATGTCTTGGAGGACAGTCTTTGTATGGTTAAAAAATTGTAAAGCATATACAAAAAGATCACAGCAGAAAATCAGGTTTTATGCCGCGATTTTTAAAAGTGCTTGACGGCAACGGCCCCAGCACAGAACCCTCGTTTGCCGCCCGCACAAAGGTCCGATGGGAACAACGGGGGGATTCAAAAGGATAGCTGAAATGCGAGTTTAAAACAAAGCATGTTCGTTGATTTATGGCGTTACATGCTCTATTTTGCGCCTACAATAGGATGACAAAAACAGACAACATCATCACCCTCTACCACGCCAAATATTTTTCTTATGAACTCACAAGACGTTGTGCCTCTAATAGCTTAGAAAAGTTGTCATCAACTTTATCGAATGCGCAGGTTGATTTGATGCCTCACCAGATAGAGGCGGCGTTGTTTGCGTTTCGTTCGCCATTATCCAAGGGTGCCATATTGGCTGATGAAGTGGGGTTAGGAAAGACTATAGAAGCCGGTCTAGTTGTATCTCAGAAATGGGCGGAACGAAGACGAAAAATATTATTGATTGTACCATCCAGTCTTCGCAAACAGTGGAACGCCGAACTTCAAGAAAAATTTTTTATCCCCTCGGTTATTCTTGAAACAAAGTCATTTAACGAACAAATTAAACAAGGCAACCTTAATCCTCTGGACCAAGACGATGTTGATAATAAGAAAGAAGAATTAATCACCCGCGTTGAAAAACAATTACGGCAAAAAACATCAATGAAGGAGCTATTCACGATCAGGTGGATATTAAAATAGATTTTTATAGGAAGAGAGATGGGGTGAAACATGAAAAATAAAGTGTCAAAAAATAATGAAACAAAAATGGCGGGATTTAAGGG
>JADGCS010000223.1 GCA_015228875.1 Deltaproteobacteria bacterium
GATTCCGCTGAAAAACCCCTGCCTGAATTTTAGTCTGAGCAAACCGATCCGTCATCAGCCAGTCACTTTTTTCTTTTCTTTGACTCAATAGTCTTGGGTGTTTTTGTTTTCTTAACTGGATTGCTTCGCTTTAACTGCAACGTATCTCTATCGATTAGACTCCAACAAACCTCTTCACCCTGATTGAGTTCGATTGCTGCCGCCAGTGGCATCGGAATCACCACATAAAACCGATCATTTCTGCCCTCTGAACGAATCGCCTGAATTTTTATTATATAAGGATTGTGCATTTAAATTGGATAGGCTATAACCTATCCAATGTCAATATCTTATTGTACTATTTTTTTGGAGGTGCCATGAGTCTTCCTGTGAAAGACTTGGAATCAGATCCTGTTTTAATTAATTTCTTTGAGGCCCAGAACAAAAAGGCCCCGGTTAAAGTACGCCGTAGCGCTTCCTTTTTTACTTTTTTTGCCGAGGAGATTTTTCCGCTGCTCGCAACCTATCGAGACAAACTCGTTTCAATTTATTGTGATGAAAATGGTCGCCCCGCTGTTGAGCCTGTATTGTTGCTTGGCGTGCTGGTTCTTCAGTTTGTTGTGCGTGTTTCTGACGGACAGGCAGCCGAGAATGTTCAATACGACTTGCGCTGGCGACTGGCCCTGCACATGGGGCTTGACGATCACAGCTTTGACCCTTCGCTTTTGACAAAATTTCGCGCCCGGTTGCTCGAAGGTGGCCTTGAACGTGTCGCTTTCGAAGCAATTTTAGCCAAGTTGGTTGCCGATGGCTGGGTAAAAAAGTGCTCCAAACAACGACTGGACTCAACGCATGTCTGTGGTCTGCTTAGCGCGATGAGCCGTCTGGAATGTGTGCGCGAAACGATTCGGCTCGCCCTTGAAGATTGGGATCCGCAAGAAGGTTTGTCGGAGTTGTTGGATTCAATGTGGAATTGTTATGTCGAATCAAAAACTGATCCTCGTTGTGGAGTTGAAAAACTGAAAGCCAAGATGACACAGGCGGGTAAAGATATGTTCCTTTTAATTGCCTGGGCCGAAACACAATCCCCTGAGATCATGAACAGCCAAGGGCTCTTGTTGCTACGTCGCGTGTTTAAAGAAAATTTTGAAGAAGACAAAAATGGAGACTGCCAACAAACCCGTGCACAGCCGACAGGATCTGTCCATAATCCTCATGAACCTGAGGCCCAATGGAGTTCAAAATCTACAATCAAACACAAGGACTGGATTGGTTATAAAACCCAGGTAGCAGAAACGGTACAGGACAAACCCCGAGAAAAAGGCGAACCGACCTTAAGTTTTATTACGTCCGTTGTGACTCAAAACGCAACAGAAAGTGATAAGGCCGGTATGGCAGAGGTGCTTGTCGAGCAAGCCAGTCTTGGATTAGAAAAACCCAGCGATCTTTATGTGGATGGTGCTTATGTCTGCTGCGAGGCTTTAAAAGTTGCCGAGGAACAAGGCCGCGAATTACATGGTCCGGCACCAGCCTCGCCAGACCGCGGCAAGGTTTTTACGGTAGATGCCTTTGATGTAAAAGTTGAAGACCGGTTTGCGATTTGTCCTGCCGGTCACGCAAGTCACAATTGCAGTCGATTAGAAGAATCCAAAACAGGAAAAATCTCTTACAGGATTGAATGGAAACAAAAGCTCTGTCAGTATTGCCCATTATTCGGCCAATGTGTAAGTGAAGGGCAATCGCATCGCACCATTGCAGTGGGTGAGTTGCACTCATTGTTACAGGAGCGGCGACGAACAATGCAAACCGAGGAATACAAGCAGGACATGAAACACCGCAACGGAATCGAAGGCACACAAAGTGAACTGGTACGCGGGTATGGACTCAGACATGCCCGGTATCGTGGCAAGGCCAGAGTGCGTCTGCAAAATTATTTTATTGGCGCAGCTTGCAATATACGACGTTTGTTCCGACGACTCGCCTGGGAAAATGGGTAGTGTGCGCGATAAGCGCGGCAAATGAGAGAGAAGAATCAGCTCAATTATCTATTATCCCATTTTAAAGGGACGTAGTGTGTTTGGGGAACGAGTAAAATGAATTGAGAGATTTTTTAAAAAAACATGGTCAAAATAAATCTGGCAATGTTTTAAAATTTGTTTGAAAATTTTAAAAATATAATTTTTTTTACGTCAATCAAAGAGGGGGTTTTTCAGCGGAATC
>JADGCS010000224.1 GCA_015228875.1 Deltaproteobacteria bacterium
TTAAGTTTTCCCGCAAAACCTGTCTCTTGCTGTTTTATATGCAAGTCATGGATGATGTAGGTGGTCTTACAACTAGTATTTGTACATTGAACTTTGCAAGTTCCTTGAAGAATATTGGAGAGGGAATTGTAAAGTTGATCAATAGCTTTCAATTATCACATACACCAATCCAGAGATCAATTGCTGTTAACGTCAATGGGCTTCCTGTTACAAATGATTACACTAACGGATTTATTTATGACGATTCAACACGATCCAATCCTCGATCTTGCCCGCATGGCAGGGGTGATGCCCCAGTGCTCTGAAGAGTTGGTGACCAAATGGGTCGTTGAACCTAAAAACGGCAGTTAGAATGAACTAACAGACAGGGGATGCCTGATTTGATTGGGTTCGGAGAGTCAGAGTTGCTCACCCAACAGGTGAAGCACGGGAAGTCGCGTAGGACCCAATCAAATCAGGCATCCCCTGTCACCCTGTGTGTTGCAACTGCCGCATTTAGGTTGAAGAACGCGCACACCATTCATCACAATAACCAAAAATACAGAGGCTACAGCAGGCGGTGTCTTTTGAGTTTTCTCCAGAGGGTGCTGGGATCAATACCCAGAGCCTCCGCTGTTTTTTTGCGGCTGTATTTGTTCTCAACCAGGGCCCTTTTGATAAGCGCCGCCTCAGCATCCGTAAATGATGATCCCGTTTTGATCGTGCTTGTTGCCGGCCATGCCGCGGTCAGCACATCCTTGGGGAGGTGACTCATCTCAATCTGGCGACCGTGGCACAAAATAAAGGCGTACTCAATAATGTTTTTGAGTTCGCGGATATTGCCCGGAAAGGCATAGTCCATAAAGAATGACAGGACTTCGGCATTGACGCCGGAGATG
Organism: Deltaproteobacteria bacterium; assembly: GCA_015228875.1. GTDB lineage: Bacteria > UBA10199 > UBA10199 > UBA10199 > JADGCS01 > JADGCS01. The sequence continues at coordinate 879 of JADGCS010000224.1, forward strand.
GCCTTGCCCGTCACATGATTTTGTTCACCTATAAAATGATCGACAAGCAAGGGAATATCTTCCCTTCTTTCGCAAAGCGCGGGAAGGCTGAGTTTAACAACATTGATCCGAAAATAAAGGTCGTCACGAAAAGAACCATTTTTGACGAGATCGACAAGATTTTTATTGGTGGCGAGGACAAGACGCACATCAGTCTTAACAGGCCTGACCGCGCCCACAGGTTCGTATTCTTTTTCCTGTATCACCCTGAGGAGCTTGACCTGCAATGACAACGGCAGGTCTCCAATCTCATCCAGAAAGATTGTGCCGCCATCCGCAATTTTAAATTTTCCCGGTCTGGCTGTCTTGGCATCGGTAAACGCCCCTTTCACATGACCGAAAAATTCCGTTTCGAGCAGGGTGTGAGGAATCGCGCCGCAGTTCACCGCGACAAAGGGGCCTTTTTTTCTGAGACTCAGGTTGTGAATAGCCCTGGTAAAGATTTCCTTGCCCGATCCGCTTGGTCCGTCAATCAAGACCGAACTGCTACTCGCGGCAATATCGGGAAGCAGTGACAGGATTTCTTTTATTTTTGGGCTCTTTCCAATAATGTCGTGAACGGTGTAAGATTGTTCAAGCTGTTTTTTGAGGGTTTCGACCTCGTGACAATCCCGAAAGGTTTCGGCCCCGCCAACAACCCTGCCGCGTTTGTCCTTTAATACAGCCGTATTGACAGCAATAGGGACCGTCCCGCCCCGTTTATCGATGATATCAATCCTGCGATTGACAATGTTTTTGCCCGTCTCCATGGTTTCTTTAAGAAAGCACCCCGATTCACAGATACTGGTCCTGAAAATTTCAAAACAGCGTTTGCCGATGGCCTCATGTTTTTTAAAACCGGTGATGGCTTCTGCAGACCTGTTGAAGGATGTGATGTCAAAGTTTGCATCCACAGTAAACACGCCCTCCGAAATACTGTCGAACACAAGTTCGTACGGGATGGATGTATCCTTGATAAGCCCCACAACCGGAGACTACACAATAAATTGCATTTCTGCAATATTTTAATGCGGTATGCAATTTATGATTGCATTCTTAAAAACACCCCACGCTTAACCTGTGACAATCACTCGATATATTTTTTTGGTCCTGTGGCATGTGGTTTGCTTGTAGAGAAAGTATGAAGATTACCGTCACGACGTTTAGGGGCAGAATCGCCCCACGATTCGACACATCAGAGACCCTGCTGGTGATCACGGCAGAAAACCGGCAGGTTGTGTCCGCAAGAGAGATTCATATTGAGGCTTCGGGCGTCGAGCAAAGAATTCGCGCTCTTTA
>JADGCS010000225.1 GCA_015228875.1 Deltaproteobacteria bacterium
AAAAAAAAAAAAAAAAAAAAAAAAAAAAACCTCCTGATGGAGGTTTTTTTTTGAGCGGGAGACGGGGCTCGAACCCGCGACATCAACCTTGGCAAGGTTGCGCTCTACCACTGAGCTACTCCCGCGAAAACTTGGCTCTCTACTTCTGCGCCTGCTGCACTAAAAATTTATTCAAAAAAGAGCAAGTGTTTTTGCAATCAACTCACGCACTCTCCCTAAATTCATCGATCAGCCGCTGCATATCAGGGGGCACAGGGGCCGTGACCCTCATGGGTTTTGAGGTCACGGGGTGTTTAAAGTCAATTCTTTCGGCATGAAGGGCGTGTCTTCTAAAGGGGATCCCACCTTGAAGACCATACAATTTATCCCCGACAACAGGGAATCCCATATCGCTCAAATGCACGCGTATTTGATGCGTGCGCCCGGTTTTAATTTCTATTTTTAAAAGGGTGGCGCTGCGATAGCGCTCCACAACGGTATAAAGAGTGGTGGCCTTTTTTGAGTCGAGCGAGTCGCTCACCTTTACCTTTTTACCGGACTCAAACTGACCCTTCTCGACACTTTTTTTTATGACACCATTCTCCCTCTTAAGACGGCCGTCTACAAGGGCCAGATAGTATTTTTTAAGACTGTGATCCCTAAATTGATCCGCAAGGCTGTTGGCCATCTTTTTTTTTGTAAACAGCATGACCCCTGTGGTTTCTTTATCAAGCCTGTGCATCTGCCCCACATAAGGATAACTTTTGATCCTGTTTTGCCTGACAAGATAATCCTGAACTGTTTTGACATAGCTTTCGAAATCAACATGTGCAGGCTTGTTTGTAGCAAGGATGTAGGTGTCTTCAAAAAGGACATCGATAAAACGATAGCGCGAGTTTGTTTTTGTTATTTGATCCTTATCGGACGGTACAAAGAGAACAACCGCATCGGGTTTGAGATTCCACTTGGAGATAAAAACATTCTGGCCATTCACAAACGCACGCTTGTTATCGATGGCCGTCTTGACCTGCTTGTGAGACCAGTCCCCAAGGTTTTTATAAATAAAATTCTCGAGAGTGATGCCGCGCTCACTCTTTTTTACGCGCCATTTATATTCCATACTTAACCTGCATTCGCAGTTGAAACACGCCAAGCGACAGGAGAGGCTGAATTTAATTGAGTTCGGAGAGTCAAAGTTGCGCACAAACAAGTGAAGCACGGGAAGTCGCGCAGAACTCAATTAAATTCAGCCTCTCCTGTCTGTTTGTCCATTCTTGCCGTTTTTAGATTTAATAACCCCCACACAAAACTCGCCCTTGACGGTATCGTTTGAAAGCACCTGCAAGACCTCTGCTGGTGTCCCCCTGTAAAACGTCTCGTGCTGTTTTGTCATCTCCCTGCCCACAACCATGTGATAGTCTGCTTTGTCAACAAAATGGCTCTTGAGTGTTTTTAGAATTCTGTAGGGCGACTCAAAAAAAACATGAATCCCCTCGATCTTTTCGATGTGATCGATGATCTGCAGTGCCTTTTTGTTTTTTTTTGGAAAAAACCCCCAGAAATGAAACGCAGTCTCGGGCACACCAAAGACGCTTATCAAGGCCATTACAGCACTCGGACCGCACACCGGAACAACAGAAATGCCGTTTGTGACCGCCCTTGCCACAAGCCTTGCCCCGGGGTCAGAAACAGCGGGCGTCCCCGCATCGGAGATCAAAGCGTAGCTCATGCCCGCGAGCAGGTTTTTAATAACGGCCTCTTCTTTTTGAGGTGATGAATGCTCGGAGTACGAATACACCTTTTTTTTAAGACCGGCATGGTTGAGAAGCTTTAACGTCACACGGGGGTCCTCTGCCAGGACAAAGTCGACAGACTCAAGCACCTCTTTAAAACGCAGGGAGCAATCCTTAAGATTACCGATCGGTGTGGCCACAATGTATAGAGTTGGTGTCATTAAACAGCTTTTTTTGTCCAAAAAAAAATCCTGTCTGCGTCCCATATCATCGCTCTCAAACGCATGCAAGAATCGAAATGCGATGGACCCAGCCTACCCTTTGATTGTCTGTTCTGACATGACTATACACCGCACGGTCATAAACTGAGCTTTTTTATTTGAGAATCCCCCCCTCCCTTGATGGGAGGGGGTTAGGGGGCATAAGCGCTAACTTAATAACCGTCATGATACGTCGTCCACTGAGAAATT
>JADGCS010000226.1 GCA_015228875.1 Deltaproteobacteria bacterium
AACGATGTCCTTGTCTCCGAGGACATCCCTGTCAATCTGCTTATCCCAGTCAAGACGAGGCAGAAGACCCTGCTGGTTAACGCGATTTCCAATTATGTAGCCAACCAGGAGGTCCTAGAACGGCTGGTCCTCTTTGCACACGTCTTCAACTGGGACAAACAGCGTTTCTTAAAATTTATGAGGCCGTCTGATAAGTACAATCACACCTACTCTGACAACCGTTTTGTCTTTTCTGACGAGATTTTATCAGAGGGGTTTGGCTTCAGGCTCCTCAATCACACTAAAAAAATGACTGCCGATGAGGGCCGTGCTTATATTCAGGGGATCGAGGGCCTGTACGACCATTTTGACATGCAAACGGCCCTCAAAAAATATCCCATCAGGGTGGTGCAGGCCTTTGGAGAAATTAACGCGCAGTTACAGGGTGAGTTGGTCAAAAAGGTTGGCGATATGAATATATACTACATAAGGTAGCAGCAAGACTGGCATGATCAATAAAAATATAAAAATAGCAGCCTCCATTATTTGTGCCGACTGGATGAACCTTGAAAAGGACATCAGGGTCCTGGAAGATGAAAAAATCGATTTCATTCATTACGATGTCATGGATGGCTTTTTTGTCCCGGATTACTGCATGGGAACCGGCATTATCAATGCGATCAACGGCAACACAACAATCCCTCCGTTTTATCACCTGATGGTCGAGGAGCCCTCAAGGATACTCAAAAATTTTACCACCCATAGTTCCGCTGTCATGTCCATTCATTACGAGGCCTGCCGCAACCTGCATCGCGATATCATCACGATTAAAAAAAGCGGGTTTGGGGCAGGTATCGTTGTCAATCCGGCAACGCCGCTCAATGCCCTCGAATACGTCATCGAGGAGGTGCAGTTCGTCGTGGTCATGACGGTGAACCCCGGCTATCCCGGTCAGGGGCTGGTGCCGCAGACGTTAAACAAGATTCAGCAAATGAGCGAGTGGAAACAAAAAAATAATCTCGCATTAAGCATCTGTGTCGAGGGCAACGTGAACCACCAAAACATCCCCAAGATGGTCGCAGCGGGCTGCGATGTGCTGATTGCAGGGACATCGGGGTTGTTTATGAGGGGGCTTCCGCTCAGAGACTCGATTTCAAAAATGAGGGACTCCATCAATGCGGGTCTCACCAAACAGGTGTAAAAGGACATCACTCATATGAAGATTGTCATCCCCATGGCGGGGCATTCAGAAAGGTTTCAAAGAGAGGGTTTTACCACCCCAAAACCTTTTATGCTCATCGATGATCGTCCCATGATTCACTGGGTGTGCAGCATGTTTTCGGAGCATGATGATTTTGTGTTTGTGGTGCAGGAGGGACATGCCCAAAATAAGGGCTTCGCAAAGATATTGCAAACAGCGGCACCCCGTTATCACATTGTCACCATTAAGCCCCACAGGCTGGGGCCTCTGCACACGACCCTTGCCGCCGATGGGGTTATTGACAACACCGAACCCGTCATCATCGCCTACAGCGATTTTTATCAGCACTGGAAATATCATCAGTTTTTGATGTGCGTGGCAGATTATGACGGAGGCATCTCCGTGCTCAAGGGCTTTCACCCCGTGTCTTTCGGTAAAACATGTTTTGGACATTTAAGGTGCAACACAAAGGGAGAGATGCTCGAAATCAAAGAAAAAGGCTCTTTTACCGACAGAAGGCATGAGGAACCTGCATCCAGCGGGGTGTATTACATTAAGTCATGGTCGTTGTACAAACGACTTGTTTCGGAGATGATCGCCTCCCGCAATACAATCGGTGGAGAGTACTACATCAGCCAAATATTTAACACGATGGTGAGTGATGGGTTGCGGGTCGTTTCGTTCGAGGTAGACCGCTTTATCTGCTGGGGCACCCCTGAAGATGTTGCAATGTACCGCTTTTGGTCCGAATACTTCAAAACAGATACGCAGGCAATTTTATCAACGTAAAACCTTGGAAGGTTTTTTCTACGCGTTTCGGCAACAAAGTTTTCGAGTCGCCTGCCCGCGTAGTGTCTGGCGCATAGCGCCAAACATGAAACTCTTCATGTTTGATCGCAATGCACTCCGCTTTATGCGGGTTGGG
>JADGCS010000227.1 GCA_015228875.1 Deltaproteobacteria bacterium
CCGTGTTTGTGAACGACATCAAACCGTTGATTCGTTCTGGAGTAAACTACGATCCTTCAGAAGCCGAAGAGTTTGTAACAAAAAACATACTACAGTTATTTCCAGAATAAGAATTTTATACCCATGTAAAAAAGCTAAAAAATGACTGAAGACATCAAAACCACCATCAATCTCGTCAACAAGGCCAAGGCGGGTGAGGGCAAGGCCCTCGATTTACTGCTCGAACGCTACATGGGCAGGGTTCTAAAAATAGTCCGCATGAGGCTTGGCGCTCATTTAAGGCAAAAGACCGAATCAATGGATATTGTCCAAGAGGTCATGATCAGGGCCTTAAATGGTTTTGAAACTTTTGAGCCCAAAGATGAGGCTGCTTTTTTGCACTGGATCAGCAAACTTGTCAGTAACGAAATACGTGATCTTGCCGACTATCATCAGGCCCAAAAGAGGGACCTGAACAAAGAGCATAAAAAGGCAAAGGACCAAGACCCCAGTCGTTCGGTTATAAGTAATCTTCCCGCCAAGAGTATGTACAGGCCGAGTTTTCAGGTCCAATTGAAACAAGAGGTCCTTGAGCTTGAGACTGCCCTTGATCAATTGAGTGAAGACCAAAGAGATGTTGTCGTCATGAGACAATATGAGGGCATGAGTTTTAAAGACATTGCCGAGATGTTAAATACCACAGAAGATGCGGCTAGGATGAAATTTGCGAGGGCAATTGATAAACTTACAGATTTAATGTCTGACGGGTAATTGGATTATTTTTAATAGCACACTATTTTGCTTTACACTGTTCTCCCCACCTTACACAAAACCGTTAACCACAGTAAACACCGGCATCAGCCGGTGACAGATGCAACGTAACATCTTATAACCACAGGCCAAATAAAAAAATCCAAAGTTGGCATGTCGCTTGCTTAATAGGGCGGCATGATGCGATCAACACACCAACTCGTTAGTTTGATACTGGTTGTTCTTATATCTATCCCGTTTCAGGTTACGGCAAGGCCCACACAAAAAACAACGGTTGCTCTTGTGGCCTACCCGTCTGGTGATGCGGGCGTTGATACCATTAATCAGGAATTTGTAAACGCCATGGGATTAAAAATGGGTGGTGATGTGATGGTTATTGATCCCAAGATCGTTGAGCAGGTGATCAGGACAAGGCCTCATTTGCAGCATCAGGGCACAGAGGACAATGAGATTTACAGGTTGCTCGACAGGGCAAGACAGGCGTTTTTAATCAGCAACAATGCCGAGCAGGCGCTCTTGGTGCTTGATGATGTACAAAAACAAATTCTTTTGCGTCCCAATTACTCAAAGGCGCTCTCTGATTTAATGGAGACCACCCTGCTCATGAAGGCGCTGATTTATTTTAAATCGTCGCAGACACAGAGGGCCGCAGACGAAATTGCCGGACTCATGATGCTTAAAGGTGGCGCACTTTCTGTTATTGGCTATCCCGAAACATTTAAAAAATTTGTGCGTGGATTGACGGCAAGGCAGGCCCACGGCACGGTGAGTGTGCAATCAAGACCTGCTGGCGTGCAGGTCTTTGTGGATGGTATCTACAGGGGGGCCACACCCGCGTCATTTGCGCTTGCACAGGGAAAATACAAGATCACGCTCGCGTCAAACGGTCGCAAGACTGTTGTCAAAACGATTACTGTCAATCATCAGGGGGCGCAAGTAATGGCGACGCTACCTTGGCAGGGGTCTTTGAGTGAAGCTGGTGACGGAACGACACCAGCACCCATAAACGGGCTCTTGGTTGCGGACACATTGTCTTCGTTTGCGCGTGCTCAAAAAACCGTTGTTCACAGCTTGTATAAGGATACGGGCGGGTATCACAGTTCGCTTCAGGTCATTGATGGGACCTACCATCAGCCGCTTAAAAAAATTGATTACAAAAAAGGGATTGGCGATTTTAAAAAAAATGCCCCCCAACTTTTGTCGTATTATTTGTCGAGAATCGACACGCAGATTACAAAACCTGCGACCAGGCTTTATCAATCCGATTATGACAGCTCAACCTACTCGTCACCAAGACTTTCAAACAGACCC
>JADGCS010000228.1 GCA_015228875.1 Deltaproteobacteria bacterium
ATAGCTCTGGTAGTCCTTATGGGACTGGGTATGCGTTTATTTTGCCCGCCAATGCTGTTGGTGGTTGGAATTCTGATGATTATATTTTGATTTCGGGGGAGAGTGTTGGGGATAGTGCCGGTTCCTCTGTTAATAATGTCGGTGATCTTGATGGGGACGGCAAAGATGACATAGCGATTGGAGCTGACTATCGTTATGGGGCTCGTGGAAGTGCTTATTTATTAACTGGACCTATAGACACTGCCACATTGCTTGCTGATGCTGATTATGAATGGATTGGCGATGGCGATGCGTATGATTATGCTGGTGGTGATGTTTTATCTGCTGGTGATTTTAATGGTGATGGCAATGATGATTTAATTATTGGTGCACGTCGTAATAACACAGGGAACACTCGCGCAGGGCAAGTCTACATTGAACTAGGCCCAATAATAGTTGATGGCTCAAAAAATCTCTCGGCATCTGACATTGTGATTACAGATTCTACTTATTACGGCTATTTCGGTAGTAGCATTGCTGCAGCTGATTTTAATGGAGATGGTTTTACAGATATTGCTGTGGGAGCTACAAACCGATCGTATTCTGCACCGGGTAAGATTTATATTTTTCTTGGTAGTGAATCCCCTTTATCATCTATGACAACAGCGGATGCGGATTATGTTATAACTGGTTCGTCAAGTAATATTGAGTTTGGTTCTGCTTTATTTGCGAGTGATGCTGCCGATTTTAATGGTGATGATTTACCAGATTTAATTATTGGTGCCCGTTATAACGACTGCAATGGCACCGATTCTGGGGCTATTTATATTGATAGCGATCCTCTCACCAGTAAAACACTGACCTCTGAAAATGCTTATGCTTATATTTGTGGTGAGTATGGTTCAGAGCTTGGTGATTCATCTTATGCCATTGATGCGGCGGATCAGGATGGGGATGGGGATGTGGATTTGTTGTTGGGCAATCAATCCCACAATGAAATTTATTTTTTTAAAGGCCCAATTTCAGGAATTATTGATATTGCTTCAGATCCAACACAAATTATTGATGGTGAACCAGAAACAGGTGGCTCTGCTGGCCGTTCAGCAAAATTTCTTGGTGATATTGATGCTGATGACAAGCTTGAAATTGGTGTTGGTGATCCTTTCAACAGAAAAGGTGGTGGGCAATCAGGCTCGGCTTATTTCATCTTTGGCAACCGTCTATAAAATTTAACGCTCTCCACGGACTGACACTTCTGGTTCTGGTGGTTCTGATAATGGTGTTTCCTGTTCAGTTATATCAACCAGTATCAACGCCTTTGTAGTTTCATCTGCCACAAAAATATCCTTACCTTTCATGGCAAAACTGTTAGGAGCAAAGTCTATCGTTTTACCAGGCACAGAATTAGCTAAATCTACTGTTTTAGAAACCATTGGTTCATTAATAACTGTTTTTGTATCAGATTTAAGAGGTATCACTGAAATGTTTTCGTCATCACGATTCAACACATATAAATTGCCGCTCGATTCACTATAATTCATAGCTTGCGGATTAACACCAACTGTAATGGATTTTGCATTATCCATATCCACAACACCTGTATCCACATTAAATTTACCTAACCAGACTTTATTATTTTTTGAATCTAAAATTGCAAACTGCGAATCTACAGAAGCATCTTTTTGACTATGATAGAAAACCATGTCTTTTATATCCATATTTGCGTTAGACTTCCACACTTTACCACCAAACCTCGAATCAAAATCATCTGATTTGCCATCTTTCAAAACAGCCCTAACCCTCACATCCTTCCCATCACTAAACGCCACAACAGTCCACGGCACACCATCAATCTCCCGACTATCAAACCCCAACACCTTCACAAGTTGAAGCCCATCTTCGGGGGCGATGATTTTAATTTTTTTGTGTCCATCTTTAGCATACAACATCTTTTCCTCAGTCGTTGCAGCTTCCAAATACGCATCATTAACCGCAACAGTCTCCCCCATCCCACAATAAATAACCCCATTAAGCG
>JADGCS010000022.1 GCA_015228875.1 Deltaproteobacteria bacterium
ACCTTTTCTGATCCCCTGACCGAGCACCAGATGCAGGTCATCAATCTCATCGGAATTCCTGAGTCAGTTTACAAAACCTGACGATCAGCCGATAGGATTTCTGCAATTTTTAAGTGCGGAATGTAGGGTTTAATGCTGATGATTTAAAGAAAATCATTTCAAGTTCCATAGAAAAAACCCAGAAAGAAACCAGATGGAGTTACACAATAAATAACAACTGCATGATCGTTAAATTTGAGGACAATTTTATTAATCTGCCAAAAATATTATCAAACTACAACAACGCCCCTTCAATTAAATCTGGCAGCGATAACTTTGAGTATGGGTTGGGACCTTACTATGTACAATCTGCTACCCAAGACGAAATCTTGCTAAGAAGAAAAAATAAGACAAAAAATGGATATGACGCTGTCAGATTCATTAAATATAAAGGGTATGATGAATTAAAATTGTACAATCAAAATATAGAGGACTTCAATCGAGTTTATGTGACTAGTGTGCCTGACTGGGTTGTAAAAGAATATAAACCCTATCCTGTACAGCTGTTCCAAACCATTAATCTTATAATTAATTTACCTGATAAAACAACAAGAAGCATTTTTTATAATTGCATGGATATTCACAGTGTCAGATCCGCATTAATGCCCGAACAAAAAGAGTTCCTCGACATCTCAAATTTTTTACCTATTGGCATGCCGGGTGGCTCTCATGGTAGAGCATCACAAAATTGCATGTTAGATAACACTGGTCCTCAAAAAAATCATGGTAGGATTATCTTTGCCAACTACAGAAAAGAAGCATCAAAAAATCTAAAGGATTTATTAGATGTCTTTTCCAAAAAAACGGGCATTGAGATTGCATTCAAAGATATATCTGAATCTGAATTAATAGAGACTTTTTCAGACGTGCCACATCCGTACGATGTTTATATTATAGCTCTCGATGCCACAGATTCTACCCCGCTTCCATTTATAGAACCATTCTTTACGGACAAAAGATTAATTGATTTCAAACTGACTGATCTGGAATCTATTTACAACAATCTCAGCAAAGTTGATGATTTTGATTCAACACATTTTGATGAAATCAATAAAGTCGTTAGATACTTGCAAGAAGAGCATTTTGTATTGCCTTTATTCCAAGAAAGCAGAATGTTTTATTATCCTGCGCACGTCAAGGGGTTGAAGCACACGACAGATTTACTGCAATATCCCGAAGTTGGTGACCTGACATTATGAAAACACTGTTACTAATAGCAAAATATAATGGCAGATACATTTTGCTTGCAACATTATTGTTTTTTTTATTCTGGCATTCTCTAAGTACTTATCAAAGGATTGAGAGGGTTCATCTCAAGATAGACACTCTCTTCAAACAAGAAGCCAACACAGTTGAGAAATATTTAAGACAAGGTGACTTGATAAAACTAAAGAGAGTCATGTGGTCAGGCATGTTAAATGAAATTGAATATATGACCCTATTGCCTTTGGTCTTTAAGGACAAAATGTTGGATCATGTGATCGTGGGTAAATATGATATTGATAAATTATTTATCATAACAAAAAAAACACGGGTAGTCTGGAATGGACTACAAACTGCAGAAGTAAAATACGCAATGGATCTTCTTAAAATAAACTATCTTTGCATCAAGGACAGCTATTTACTCTACACTTTTTTTACGTTGATTGTGCTGATAACAATATTTTATTCAAGCACCGGGTCGATCAGATCAATACAACATATCAAAGATAACCTGGATCTACTTATCAAGAAATGGAATGATAATAACATACACGATCTTCAAACTTTATGGGATGGTATTCGCAAAACTTCCAAACAAAATCGTATCCCTGATTATTATTTACGGATAATTAGAAAGATCATGGAATCAGTCCAAATAGCAACTAATCTCGAAAAAGAATTAGAAAAAAACAAGGCCATCGCCCAAACCGCCTCCCAAGTCGCTCACGACATCCGCTCGCCGCTTTCGGCGCTTACTTCTATGACTTCGATGTTCGAGACGCTCCCCGAGGACCAGCGCATCAGGATCCGCACGGCAGTGCAACGGATTAATGATATTGCCAACGACCTGGGGCGTAAAAAGATCGATCACGAGGCCGAGGCGTTAGAGGATGAATACAGCGTTTACCTTTTATCGGGACTCATCGAGATTCTGGTCACCGAAAAAAGAATGCAGTACAGGGCGCGGCATGAATTGAATATTGAGACAAGACTTGGAACCGAATCCTACGGGGTCTTTGCCAAGATCAGGGCAACAGAATTTAAACGGGTACTGTCCAATGTGATTAACAACGCCGTCGAGGCTCTTAACGAAAAAGGTGATGTGATTATCAGCATGGAGAGAGATGGTCTTAACGCAAGGATCGTCTGCTCCGATAATGGCAAGGGAATCCCCGCAGATATTTTACCCAAGCTCATGCAAAAAGGGGCGAGCTTTGGAAAAGACGGGCACAAAGAGAGTGGCTCTGGCCTTGGGCTTTACCATGCGCGAGAACAAATAAAAGGGTTTGGGGGTAATATTGAGATCAGTTCAGAGGTTGGCAAAGGGACCGATGTGATCATCACCCTGCCCACCTACACCGAGCCCAAGTGGTTTATGCCGCGGATTACGGTGTCAAAAGAGCAATTGGTCATTGTGTTGGACGACGATGAGTCCATTCATCAGGTGTGGCAGGACAGGTTTTTAGAGGCGGGGCTTGCTGAAAACAGCATTGAACACTTTAAAACACCCGAGGGCATCATCGCGTGGTTTAAAGATCACGGGCCAACCATTCGGCAAAACTATATTTGCCTCTGCGATTACGAGTTTTTAGGAATCGAAAAGACGGGGCTCGATGTGATCGACGAACTCAAGATCAGCAAGAATGCCATACTCATTACCAGCCACTTTGAAGAAATCGCGGTACAAAAAAAATGCGAAGGGCTGGGTGTTAAACTGATCCCAAAAAATCTGGCGGGGTATGTTCCAATCAACATCCAGCCCACAGCCCTTAGCCAGCAATCTGCACAGGGTCTCAGGTCAGCCACCACCAACACAGAAACGGGAACGATCTTAAGACCCTATTGCATCCTTCTTGACGACGACGAGATGGTGCGTCTGACGTGGGAGACGATAGCACAGCAGAAAAATTTATCTATCATGACCTTTGCGCATCCAAAACAGTTTTACGATATTATAGACACAATCGACAGGGCAACCCCGCTCTATGTGGATTCGTGCATCGGTGACGCAATCAAGGGCGAAGAGATTGCCAAAGATTTTAGAGAGAGGGGCTTCTCTCATATTTATCTTGCCACGGGATTTAAAAAAGATGATTTTGGTGAGATGCCATGGATTACAGATGTCGTGGGCAAAACACCGCCGTATCTGGGTCTGTAGAAAGACTTAAAAAGGACACCCTTTATGGAAAAAGAAATCGAAGAAAAAGCAACAGAGAAAAATGAAGAGTTCAAAAAAAATTTCAGACACAAACTCAGCACACCCATCACCAACATCGGCACATTCATTGCCTACTGTGAGCGCGTGACCGTCGATGACAAGGCATTTAAAACTTTAAGAGAAATGGCCGAGAAAGAATACAACAAGATTTTAAAGATGTTTTGAGAATCAAATAAAACTCGTATGAAAAAGATGCCACATGACCCCGCAAGAAAAAAATTGACCCCAATGATATAAAGCCAACATTACCGCTGTTACACATCGCAGATATTCATGAAACCCATCGCGGCGAAGCAGGTATTTCAAGTTACTAACTTGACTTTGATGCCCCGAAGGAAATCCCCTTGGGGAACGCGGTTGAATTCCTTCGTTTTGCGAAGAACTCACCTGCGCATATCACCGCAGCCCGCAGGCGCTTTTTAGTTCGTCGATCTTGTCGAGCTTTTCCCATGGGAATGAGGCCCTGCCAAAGTGGCCGTAGGCGGATGTCTCGTGATAGATGGGTCGCAAGAGATCGAGCTGCTTGATGATCATTGCCGGTTTAAAGCTGAAGACCTCTTTTACACCCAGTGCGATTTTGTCATCGCTGACTTTGCCTGTTTCGAAGGTGTTGACAAATAATGAGACGGGTTCGGAATAGCCAATGGCATAGGCCACCTGAAGCTCGCATCTGTCGGCAAGACCGGCGCCCACAATGTGCTTTGCCACATACCGCGCCATGTAGCAGGCAGAGCGATCCACCTTTGAGGGGTCCTTGCCCGAAAAACAGCCCCCGCCATGACGTCCCATGCCGCCGTAGGTATCGACAATTATTTTGCGGCCAGTAAGCCCGCAGTCTCCCATGGGACCGCCCACAACAAAGCGGCCTGTCGGATTGACAAGGTATTGTGTTTTGTCTGACAAAAGTTTTGTGGGCAACGTTGACTTGATGACTTTTTCGATGATGTCGTTTTTTAATTCTTCGTACGAGATTTTTTCGGAATGTTGTGACGAAACGACCACCGTTGTAATTTCTGCGGGTTTGCCGTCGACATAACGGACAGAGACCTGGCTCTTGCCGTCTGGTCTGAGATAATTTAACTCTCCCTTGCGCGCCTCGGTGAGCTTGCGTGTGAGTGCGTGGGCGTATTGGATGGGGGCGGGCATGAGTTCTGGAGTTTCTTTGCAGGCATATCCAAACATCAATCCCTGATCACCGGCGCCCTGCTCTTTAAAAAGGCCGGCGCCCTCGGTGACACCCTGCGAGATATCCGGCGATTGTTCGTCGAGAGTGACCATGACAGCGCAGCTTTCTGCATCAAATCCCATCTCGGAGTGCACATAACCGATATCCCTGATGGTGCTGCGCACTATTTTGGGGATATCGACATAGGCCTGTGTGGTCACTTCGCCTGCCACAATGGCCACGCCTGTAGTGACCAGTGTCTCACAGGCAACGCGGGATTTGGGATCTTGGGACAAGAGTGCGTCCAGAACATTATCAGAAATGCGATCAGCAATTTTATCCGGATGCCCCTCGGTGACCGACTCGGAGGTGAAAATATAATCTTTTGTCATAAAACATCCTTTTTTTGTGGTTGTGACGAAGCAGCGGGTTATTACCCCTATCTCACAAGGGTGTCAAATCAAGGAAAATGGGAAAGTGGTATCAGGCCTTAAGCCCCATGATCACATCTCGGATCCACCGTAGTCGTATTCTTTGAGCTTGGATCGTAAGGTCTTGAGGCTGATTTTGAGTGTGCGTGCCGCCTTTGATTTGTTGCCGTTGACAAGGATCATTGTGTGCAGAATGTATTTCTTTTCAATTTCATTGAGGGAGAGATCGCTCGCCGAAACAATGAAATTGGTGTTTTCCGGGTTATAGTTTGAAATCTCATTGTACAGGTCATGGATGGTGATGGTCTCTGATTTGGAGAAAAAATAAAGCCTCGTAAGAAAGTTTTTGAGTTCCCTGATATTCCCCTCCCATTTTTTCTGACAGAGGAAGTGATACACCTCCGGTGAGAGGACGATGTTTCTGTGATTTTCCCTGATGAGCTCGTTTAAGAAAAAATCGGCGAGCAGCGGGATGTCTTTTGCCCGTTCCTCCAGCGTCGGGAGTTCGACACGCATGACATCGAGCCGGTAGAATAGATCCTCCCTGAATTGCCCGGAACGAACGCAGGCCATCAGATCCCTGTTGGTCGTAGCGACAATCCTCGTGTTGAGCTTGACAGGGAGGGCGCCCCCAAGGCGGTAGAACTCGTTTGATTCGAGAACCCTTAAAAGCTTTGACTGGGCCTTAAGGTTCATCTCGCTGATTTCGTCCAACACGATCATGCCGCCTGCCGCCTGTTCAAGTTTGCCGGCCCTTAAGACATCAGCGCCCGTGAACGCGCCCGCCTCATGGCCAAACAATTCGGCCTCGATGAGTTCTTCGGGGATGGCAGAACAGTTGATGGGAATCATCGGGTTGTGTGCCCGTCTGCTCTTCATGTGCAGCAGATGACAAATGGCCTCTTTGCCGGTACCTGAGGCCCCTGAAATCAACACGGTGCTCTTAAGATTGCTGATCTGGTCCACAAACTTGTAGATACTATTTGTTTTGAGTTCGAGGGTGTCAAAGCAGTATTGGTGCCGGTTCATTTTTCTTCCTCATTGTTTTTGACGGCCAGATTGCTGCGGTCCAGATACCTGTTAATCTGATCGACCCAGATTTTTCCCTGTACCCATTTGTTGAGCCAGTCATATGATTCTTTATCCATGAATGTTTTTGCGGTGTCCATGAGGGTGTTGATCTCGGCATTCTTTTTTAAGGCCATGGCCGAGGAAAGCGCCGACATCAGGACGTCTCTTTTTAATTTTGTTTCAAGGATTTTGGTCTGATTTTTAAAAAACTGGCCCAGACACTCCTTGTGTTTGTCCAGATGATTATAAAGCATCACCTGATAGGCAATAAGCGGGGTGATAAAGGCATCAAATTCGGGTGGCAGTGTCGCGCTGTCCCCTGTGCCAATCATGCCTGTTACAGTCTCCATCGCACTTTCGTATTCTTTCTGCTGGTAGAGAATCTCCGTTTTTTTAAGGGCGATCCAGTAAGAATGTTTTGGTGTTGTTCCCTCGTTGCCCCATCGAGTCAGGATATCAAGGGCTGTTGTCTTCTTTGGCGGGACGTCATCAAGAAGATTGGCAATGTGCATGGTGTAGTACTCCACTTTTTCGGCAGGCCCCAGGAGGTTGACATCAATCTGGCCCAAAACCCTTTCAGACTGCTTGTAGGCAAAGACCTCGTGCATGTCTCTTGCCATTTTGAGTTCGAGATAGATCTTGTCTCTTTTGGTGTGAACAGAGGAGTCGATAATGCGCATGGTCAACTCTGCCGATGCGTTCTCAATGCCGATAAGGGCGAGATTGTGGTGCAGGAGATTGTAGATCTCCTCGGGGCTCTCTGTGCGCAGGCTGTATTTGAGACTCAACAAATATCTGATAAAAGCCAGGGCTTCGTCTGCTGTTTTTGTGGAGAGTCCCTTTTTATAAAGCATGCCGGCAATGAGTTCGTTGAGCGCCCCCCTGAGATATCTGTTGTTTGATTTTACCTCCAGCATGTGAAAATAATCCATCGCCTCATACATCTTGTTGTTGTTTCTTAACGCGTAAGCCATCATCAGCGTGACCTGATCACGCAGCGCGCTGTCCATGGGCAGGCCATCGAGAACATCCACGAAGTTGTCCTCTGTAAAAAGAGCCGGGTTCGCAAGAAACTTTTCCGAGATAAGAGTTGCCCGCATCCATGCCACAATGTGCTGGTTGTGGGTGTTGTTGAGTATTCTGGTTTTTTCTTCAACTGTTGCAGCGGTCCTGTACAGGATCACCGGCTCATAGACAGTGCCCACAAAAAAAGGTTTCATCACACGGTAGAGTTCTATCGCCTTGTCGATCTTTTCTGTCTGATAGAGTGCCTCTGCCATGTAAAGCCAGGACAGGTTTTCGGCCTCGGTGGCCTGTTCTTTTGGTTTGAGACGCGACAGGTACCACTCAACAGCGTCCTGATACTGGTTGAGGAGAAAATAGACATCACCGGTTCTCACAAGAAAGATCTCTGATTCTTTGGCGAGGGTCTTTTTGTCGATCATCACATCGATGGCATCCAGTGCTTTTTGAAGGCGGCCCGAAAGAAAATAGAACTCGAGCATGGTGTCATTGATGTTGTGAAGGTAGGTTGATGAACTCTTTTTAACAAGTTTTTTGATGACAGGAAAGGCAGTGGCAAATTCCTTTGCAGCGATAAGGACCATGGTCATGTTGACGCTGGTCTGTTCCGCAAAGGATGCAGGAATATCGTTGTAGGCCTCCTTGTAAATTTCTGAGGCCTCGCGGACATAATCTTCGTTTCTTGTCTTGTAAAACTTCATTGCATAAAGATCCGCAAGATGAACTGACATTTCAACCGTATCGTTTTTGAGTTTGTTTTCGATTTCTGTTGCTTTTTGGGCCCTTTCTTTTTCGGGAATCGCTTCAATCTGTTCTTTTGCCGCCTGTCTTAGTTTTTCGATGGTGCTTTTTAACGTGGTAATTCTCTGTGTGATCTCCTCAACAGAAGGGTAGGGAAATTTATAAAGGTCTGCGGCAGGCTCAAAGGGACCATAAACAAGTTTTGAAAAAGGGCTGTACAAAAGTCTGAGTGGCATGCCGACTTTGGGAAGATCCTGATAGATGTTGTAGGCCCCAAGGTTGGTTATGGGGTATTGATGTTCGG
Organism: Deltaproteobacteria bacterium; assembly: GCA_015228875.1. GTDB lineage: Bacteria > UBA10199 > UBA10199 > UBA10199 > JADGCS01 > JADGCS01. Next base: position 8,196 of record JADGCS010000022.1, read on the forward strand.
TAACGATCTCTGCTGCGGGCTCTGTTTCAGAATCGGTCATTTCTGTCAGGACGGGCGTGCCTGTTGTTTCCTGCTCGCCGGGGCCACTTTTTTCTGATTGAGCCGCGGCTGCCACAGGGACAGACAAAACAGCGGCAACAAACAAGAGAAAAAGAATTTTTATTGAGCCTGCACAGTTATTCATGAACACCCATCGCAATCTACGACCTTGTTGGTTATGCATCGTGGGTCGTGTACTACAAATGACTTCGAAACGCCTATTCATAAATGATATTTAGCAAGATCCGTTCCATTTTCCCTGATTACTTTAACATTGGCTTTGTTATTTGAAATGATGAGACTTTTTTTGTGCTGTTAACTGTTGTCACCCGATTTTAACGCTTAAAGGACCAGACAGGAGTAGGTAAGAATTTCCCCCCGGGAAATAATGGGCATGTGAAGAGTGGGCAATATTTTCCTTCTCCAGTCTTATCGGATGTTTTGGTTGCTGACTTGAATTTTTTTTATTTTTTTTTATGCACCCGTTTTTTTTTGTTTTTTCAAGGCAATCATCCCCTGTCGTTTTGTCACCAACACAATTGGCACTGATGTTGCGATGGAATAAAATGCGGGCACCTCGTCAGGGGGCATGATGCCCGCGGTTTGCGTATCTTAAGCGACCAAAAAAAGGAATGATTATGGGATTTGGAATTGTAGCAGCACTCTCAGGGGCAAAGGCAAGGGAACTCGAATTAGAGGTCTTGTCCAACAACATCTCCAATATTCAAACCACAGGATATAAGGAGATGAGTGTCTCTTTTTCGTCTGAACTTAACAAGCACCAGCCGGAAAACAAGGATCTCGCAACAGCACAGGCGAGCTTAAGAAACGGTGAAACCTACATCGACTTTAGACAGGGGGCCGCCTTTCAAACCAACAACCCCACGGACGTAGCCCTGCAGGGTGATGGTTTCTTTGCCCTTCAGACACCAGAGGGTATCCGTTATACCCGTGATGGCAATTTCAGTCTTGATGCCAGCGGAAAATTAATTAACGCCAGAGGGGACACGGTCCTTTCGGACAGCGGCCCCATCACAATCCCTTCTGGCACGATCATCAACATTGGAACAGATGGCCAGATCACAGCAGATCAGGAAGTGGTCGGCAAATTACAGGTAGTGGACTTTATGGACAGACAGAAGATGAAGCCTTTGGGGAATAATTATATGAGTGCCGATGGGTTGACTGCCACGGAGACGGTCAATATCAAGGTTTTGCAGGGACATCTGGAAAATTCCAATGTCAATCTGGTCGAGAACCTGACACGGATCATACAGGTATCCAGGGCGTACGAATCCATTCAGAAGACAATTAAACAGCAAATCAATTCGAGCAAGATGCTCAACAAACTGCCACAGATTGGATAAAGGAGAAGACTATGATTAATTCATTAAGAGCAGCCGCAACCGGCATGGAGGCACAGCAACTGAGAATCAACGGGATCGCCAACGACCTCGCCAACGTGAACACACCCGCCTATAAAAAGACGCGGGCGACATTTGAAGACTTGTATTACGATCAGATCAAGATCCCCGGCACACTTAATGATCAGGAAACAACGTCCCCCAGCGGGATACAGATTGGTCACGGGACAAAGCTGACATCGGTTTCAAAGGTCTTTACCGAGGGCACCACCAACCATACCGGCAACACCCTTGATCTTGCCATTGAAGGGAACGGTTTTTTTCAGGTGACTGATGCCAACGGGGATACCCTTTACACGCGTAACGGCACGTTTCAAAAAAATCAGGATGGCGAGGTTGTGACATTTAACGGTGAAAAACTTGAACCAGCCATCACCATTCCCGAAGATGTCTTGTCGCTGACTGTTGGTAAGGACGGCATTGTGAGTGCCATCACACCCGATGCAGAAACCGCGGAAGAACTGGGGCAGATAGAACTCGCCATCTTTCAAAACCCCGCGGCCCTGCAGTACATGGGAAACAATCTTTACAAAGAAACCGAGGCCAGCGGATCTCCCAGTCTTGTGACTGCGGGCGAAGATGGTTCCGGAAACATTGCGCAGGGATTTTTGGAAAACTCCAACGTCGATATTGGTGAATCGCTCATCACAATGATTGTGGCACAGAGATCGTATGAGGCCAACGCCAAGATCATTGAAGCGGCGGATCGCATGATGCAGCAGGCGAACAACATGCTCTAACGGTCGGTCATCTTTGAGTCTTCAAATCCATGAAGGATCAGGCGAAAGCCACAGGGGATTTGAGACAAGAGAGGGCGGAAAAAAGAGATGAAAACAACACACACCATACTCCTGTTTCTTTTTGTACTCTTTCTGGTTGTCATCATGACCTTTTCGGTCCCCTTGAGAGCAGAAGAAGTGCTGCATGTGGCTCTCAAGGATCGTGTTGTGATGAACAAGGACATTTTAAAGATCAGGGACATTGTGGATTCAAACGGAACGGACGTAGATTTTATCCGCCGCTACGGCGATATCAAGGTCAGCGATGACAAGGACTCCTTTGATGATGTTGACCGTTCCAAACTCTACAGTCTGCTGCATCATTCGGGCGCCGATCTCGATGGGTTGAATGTCCGGATGGCAAAAGGTGTGCACATAGAAAGAGGGCAGGCCCTTGATCTTTCGCAGGACACACACTCTAAAATCATTCAGGTCATTGCCGCTGCATTTAATATTCCCGCCGCAGATATCCGCATCACACGGTCAAGAATCCTTCCCAGGGTTGACACAGAGTCCCTGTCGTCACTTTATTTTAAATCGGTCACACCGCAGGATCTCTCATCAATGGACAATACAAAACTCAAGGTCGTCGTGGAAAACATTGACGGGATTGAGAGCGAGCACACACTCTATCTTAAAATGCAGGTAGAAACAAATGTGCTGGTGTTAAAAGACGACCTCGAACCCGGGACAACATTGACCGGTGAGCATTTTGTAGAGGGCCGTCAAAAAATTCAAAAGCTGGAAGGAAAAATTGTCCGGGGTGGCGATCTTAAAAATAAAACTTTTAAACTTGTGCAAAAGGCAGGCAGGGATCAACTGCTCATCGACAGCATGATCAGAAAATCTGTGCTGGTGGGAGATGGCGCGCTGGTGACCTTAAGCTACAAGACACCCTATTTAAATATTTCAACGCAGGGAAAGATTCGCGGCACAGCAGAGATAGGACAAGTGGTGCGTGTTGAAAACATTGATTCGGCCCGGATTGTGAGTGGCAGGCTCATCTCTCCCGATCTTGTGGAGGTGATCAATGATTAAAGTTTTTATACTCTCCGTTCTTTTATCCTGCCTTCTCATTCCAGACACAACGGCTGCCGGCTGGCGGACAAGGTACAAAGCACCCAACCAGACGGTCAAAGAGATCAGAAAAAACGCACCCGACGACACCCTGTTTTTTGAAGAGGCCTTTCCGCGCCCCGAAGAGATCAAAGAAACAGAAAAACAGACAGGCTCGTTGTGGGTGGATTCTTATTCGTCCAACATGTACACAAATCTCCACCGAGCCTCGCGTGTGGGCGATATGGTGACTATTCTTATCGAGGAAATTGCGCCGGGGTCAAAGACGGCAGAGACAAAGACAGAGCGAAAATCCAAACACCTCTTGAGTATTGGCGGTTTGTTTGGACTCGTCAAGCAACTCACAACGGCCATCAATGGATTTGATCCCGACAAGACCATTGATGTGAAACACGACAACAAACACGAGGGGAAGGGCGAAACCAAACGCAAGGGGGAATTGCAGGCAAAACTCACGGCGCGAGTCATGAAGGTTCTGCAGAACGGGGACATGATGATCCGTGGACAAAAAAACATCAAGGTCAATAACGAAGAGCAGACGCTGGTTGTTGAAGGCTTTATAAGGCCGTATGACATTAATTCGGACAACACTATTTTTTCAACATTCATATCGGACGCACGCATCACGTTCAGCGGCTTTGGAACAGTGTCTGATAAACAGAAGCCCGGATGGCTGACAAGGATATTGGACCACATCCTGCCATTTTGACGGTTGGTAACTGGCAGGGAATGTGAATGAAGATTATTATTATGAATATAAAAAAATTTACAATCTATCTTGTGATCGTTTCGCTGATACTTACAGCAGCACTGGTGCGCGACTCAAGGGCCGCAAGGATCAAGGACCTTGTTGGCTTTGAAGGGGTGAGATCCAATCACCTGATCGGCTACGGTCTGATAGTGGGTCTTAAAGGTACCGGGGACACAACAAGCACGCAGTTCATGATGAAATCTCTTGGCGAAGCGCTGGCGCGGCTTGGCATCTCCGGTGATTCGCAGAGTTTCAAGGTCAAAAACGTGGCCGCGGTGATGGTGACTGCCGAGCTGCCGGCGTTTGCAAGACAGGGATCGCATCTTGATGTGGTGATCTCTTCTATCGGCGACGCCAAAAGCCTTCAGGGCGGGACTTTGCTGATGACCCCCTTAAAAGCAGCCAATCAGGAGGTCTACGCTGTTGCACAGGGACCGATTTCTATCGGCGGGTTTTCGGTTGAGAGCAACGAGACGGCCATCCAGCAAAATCATCCGACGGTCGGCAGAATCAGTTCTGGCGCGCTTGTGGAGAAAGAAGTGGATCTGCAGCTTGCCGATATGAAGGAACTTAATATTTCATTGAACGAACCTGATTTTACGACAGCCTTAAGGATCACAAACAAGATCAATGATGTGCTTAATGGTAATTACGCCGATGCCATTGATTCCGGCTCGGTGAATGTCAAGATTCCCAATCAGTTTACAAGCAGGATTGTGCAGTTGATATCACGGATCGAAACACTGGAAGTTAAACCGGATGCGATGGCCAAGGTCATCCTTAACGAAAGGACCGGCACCATTGTCATGGGGAGCGAGGTCAAGATTGCACCGGTTGCCGTGGCCCACGGCAACCTGACCATTCAGGTGACAACGGAGTATGAGGTCAGCCAACCCAATCCTTTCGCAACGGGTGACACGCGCGTTGTCCCCAAAACGTCTATCCTCGCAGACACAGGCGAAGAGGGTTCTCTGGCCCTGGTTGAGGGTGTGAGCATTGGTGAACTGGTAAGGGCGCTCAATGAACTGGGCGTGACCCCGCGGGATTTGATTGCCATCATTCAGGCCATTAAATCCGCAGGGGCTCTGCAGGCTGTCATTGAGATCACGTAATCGCGTGACAAGACAGGGGCCTGAACAAGTAGCGATGGTCCTTAAGGAGTCACGCGAAGAAGACAAAAGAAAAGGATGATGTATGAATAAAAAATATCATCGGGGATTTTTTGCCGAGAGGTACTTGGATGATCTGGAAGATTCTCAACAAAACAACACAAATGCCCGCAGTTGTTTTATCGAGGATCTGGATTTTTTTGAAAGAGAAAGACTCAACATCATCAGGGAATTTGGCACGGAAAATCTTGGGGCGGACGCAGATCTTCCGGGTCAGCGAAATGAGATGTGTTGATCTTAATCACACGGGATAAAATATGCTGCCGTTAGGACTTAAAGCGGAATCGCATTTGCTCGATGGACAGATCAAGAATCTCGAAGATCAGTCGGACAGATTCAAGGGGCTTGCCTTGTCTGGCAGAGACAAACTTGAACGGGCCGCAAAAAATTTTGAGAGCTTCATGTATGGCTACATGTTTAAAGAGATGTACAAGTCGATTGAAAAATCGGACGTCTTTGGAGAGTCAAAACATCAAGATGTTTTTATGGGCCTCTACATGGACGAGGTGACAAAAAAAGCGGGGATCACAAAAAACGGGATCGCGGGTCAACTCATTAAACAGTACGAGAAAATGCTGCCCGAGACAAACGCAGATCTCGAAAACATAAACGCCACGACCGGTGATATTACTCAGGGTGTTACGGGGGCAATCAACAGGCTTGCCAGTGGGGCCGGATCGGAAAAGGCGATTTACAGGATTATGAAGGACTTTGATCACATGCTTGGCAAGATGGAAGACAAGTTTACATCGGGCTACGGGATGCGCATGCACCCGATAAGCGGTCGCGAGGCCTTTCATCACGGCGCAGATTATGGCCTTGATATGGGTACAGATGTGCGTCTGCCTTCAGACGGCAAGGTTGTTTTTGCGGGAGAGAATGGCGGGTACGGGAATACCGTAATTGTGGATCACGGGTACGGCATCAACAGCATGTATGCCCATCTCTCCGAAATAAAGGTTAAAGAAGGGGATGAAATTCATAAAAAGGCCCTTGTAGGAACTGTGGGTTCCACGGGGGTTTCAACAGGACCTCACTTGCATTTTGAGGTCAGAAAGGACGGAAAGACATTGGATCCCAAGCACTTAGTTTCCAAATAAAAAACTAAAGATTGCGTCCGGGCAGCCGATAAGTTACAATGAGGCAAATTACAGGGTTGATTTATGAGCATGAAAATCAAAGGGAGCGTAAATAAACCCACCTCGGCTATAAAGAGCAGCGGACGCAAAGGAAACGTAAGTGCTGGAAGCAAAGCAGGTTCTGCGAGAGGCACAGGTCAAAGCGGATCGGCTAAGGCTGTCAGCGTTTCCTCGACGGATCAAATTGCTGCCCAGATGTCAAGCGGTGCGACGCACCGGGCTGATAAGGTGGCTCAAATAAAACTGAACGTCGAATCCGGGGAATATGAACTGGATTCACAAAAAACGGCTGATAAACTTATCGATAGTTTGACTGAGTACTCTCTCGCGTAAAGCGGAGATGTCATGCAGAAATTTCACGAGGCCTGGCACATGTTGCTGGACCGGCACAGTCACATACTATCGGAACTTGAAAAGGGACTCCATCAAGAGAGAAAGGCCCTCCTCGCAAGTGATATTCACCTGCTGAGGGAGGCGTCCCTTTTCAAGGATCAGGCCGTTTGTCGGGTCTTAAAAATCCAGGAAGAAATCAATCAATTCAAACAAACAACAGCCCAGGGCCTTGGTGTAGGTCCTGCCGCCTCGCTTTGCGATTTATTTGAAGCATTCTCTCTCGAACACAAAAACTCTCTTTTAGAAAAACGGCGCGGTCTTTTGCGTCAATCCAGAACAATAGACAAGATCAACAGGTTTAATCACAAGTGTTTGAATACATACATGGGGTATGTGGATGGCATCAGGGCCATTTACTCCCTGTGTAAGGTCGGGACGTGCCGTACATACACCCCCCATGGGCAGGCTTATGACAATGACAACATGGGGCGCCTGATAGACAGGAGTTTATAAATGGGACTGACCTCTATTCTTGGAACCAGCGCCCGGGCCCTCAACGCCTATTCGGGTGCCTTGAGTGTGATCGGCAACAACGTGGCCAATGCGGCCAACGAGAATTATTCAAGACAACGGGTTGAGTTTTCAACCTTAAGCCCCGACAATCTTGGCGGCATAGAGATTGGGCGCGGGCTTTATTTGAGCAATGTCAGTCAGGTCATTGACACATTTGTCGAAAACAGGCTGACCGAAAGTTATCAGGATGAGAGCAAGTCCGCCGCCCTCTTTGAATTTCTACGCAGTGTGGACTCTATATTCAGCGAGTTCTCGGGGTCAGGGCTTAACGCCGCGATGGCCGATTTTTTTGATTCGTGGACAGGGCTCGCGGCGGAACCCGCAAATATCACGGTCCGCAACGAGGTGATTGCCTCTGCTCAGAGCATGATTAATGTTTTTAACCAGTACGCCGAGGCTGTCAACACCATGGTCAGCACTATTGATGACGAGATCGAGAGCACAGTCCCTCTTGTCAACAACGCACTCGCTCAAATAAGAGATCTTAACGAGACGATACAACTCTCCACCACATCGTCCCTAAATTATCTGGATGAGAGAAGGGCCGCGGTCAACGAGCTTGCCCAATACATTGACATCACTGTTGTTGAGGTGGATGATGCCCTGCAGATTTACACCAAGGCGGGGCAGCCGCTTCTTAACGGCGAAAATGTGGCGACAATAGGGGCCCAGCCAAACAACACCACAGGCTACATGGATATCACGTACACCATGGGGAGCACGACCGCGACGATTACGGACTCGATTATGGGCGGGCGACTTGCGGGTCTTGTGGATGCCCGTGATAATTATGTGGCCTCTTATCTCACAGAACTCAACCGTGCCGCTTATGCCATGGTCAAACAGATCAACACCCTGCACTCAGGCGCGGGAACGGCCTTTGATCTCGATGGCAATGCCGGCGGGGCTTTTTTTGAGGACATTCTTCTTGCTGATATTGGTTCTGCTGCGGAAAATATCTCCTTGTCCGCCAATGTGAACGGTGATCCGAGAAACATTGTGGCGTCAAGCACAGCGGCGGGTGTGCCCGGCAACAATGTCACAGCCCTTGCCATCGCGGCGCTCTCGTCATCCACCTCGATAGATTTTGATCCGGGTGCCGGGACAGACACAAATTCATTCACGGGTCATTTTGGAGACCTTCTTGCGGATATTGGTTCGGATACCCTGATCGCGGAGAGCACACAAGAGTTCCACGAAAATATTTTAAACCAGGTCCTTCTGGAGCGTTCCGAGACATCCGGTGTCAATATGGACGAAGAAGAAATCAACCTGATTAAATTTCAATCGGCCTATCAGGCAGCTGCGCGGCTTGTTCAGGTAGCCGATACATTGCTTGCGTCGCTGATGGAGATATTGGGGTAGTAACTTGTCACAACAACAAGAGAGGTTATTATGGTTACCCGCATAGGATCAAATTATAATCTTGTTTTGATGGACATGAACATCAGGAGGGCGCGCGAGGAGCACAGCAGGGCCGCAGAGCCGCTGGCCTCGAACCAGAAGATCAATCATTTAAGGGATGCCCCCAGCAGGATCTCCGAATTTTTTCGTCTGCAGAATTCTCTCAAACGCAATGAACAATACTATCTTAATATCAACACGGCAAGAACCAGGGTTAATCTGACTGATGCCGTTTTAATTCAGGCCACAGATGTCGCCAATCAGGTTTACGAACTTGCCCTGCAGGGAAACGACCAGTCACTCAATACCACGCAGGTAACAGCCATCACCGATCGGCTTTCCAATCTTTACGACGAGATGAAGGATCTCGCCAATTCCAAATTTGGTGATACATATTTATTCTCCGGGTTTGAGGCCTCGACCATCCCCTTTGTAAATTCGGGCGGCAACCCGCCCATGAATTTTCAGGGGGACACCAACAACGTCAGTATTCAGGTGAGCGCGACACGTTCGGTGCAGGTTTCTTTAAACGGTGATTATTACTTTACGGGGGATGCAGCAGGTGCCGCGACCACAGTTGATGTTTTTAACACCATTGATGACCTGATCACGGACATCACAAACAGGGACGAGACCAACATCGCCACAAGAATCACCGCGGTTCAGGACATCCTTGATCAATTTTCGGGCGCGCGTTCAAAGCTTGGTAATGCAATGCAGCAGCTTGACTCGACCGAGAGCATGCTTGAAACCATGGAACTTGCCGACACGGAACGCCTGTCGGTGCTTTCCGAGACAGACCTTGCCGAGGCAACGACAAATTTAAGTTTTAAAGAATATGTTTTGGAGACCGCCTTTGCGGTATCAAGGCGGATCATGGATGTTTCGCTGAAAAGTTTTTTTAATTAAGGAGGAAAAAATACCCGGCAGTTTTAACTATTCGCAAGGATGCGAAGAGTGCCTTAATGGGAGAAAATATTTTATTGGGAAAAACAATCTGTTTTGGATATGATCCGGACAGTTGTGTCTCAATAATTAAGGCGTTTTTTTTGACAAGGAGGTCTGCTTGCTGGCGGTAACAAGAAAACTTAACGATAAAATACATATCAATGACGATATTGTGATTCACATTCTTGATATTAAATCAAAGAATGTCCGGATCGGCATCGAGGCGCCCTCGAATTACCTGATATTCAGGGGAGAGCTGTACGAGAAGATCCTCGAATCCAATAAAGAAATGATAGCCGCTGATTTTACCAGCGAAGATATCAAGGCTTTTCTTGGTTCCAAGGGCAGGCTTAAAAAGAAAGAGGAGAAACCATGAAGATCATTTCAAAACGCTTTGATACAGAGCTCGACATCGACGATGACAAGATCATTCATATGCCCTGGGGGATCCCCGGATTTGGTGAATCAAAAAGGTTCTGCATCCTCGAAATGGAAGACCCCCTGTCCCCCTTTAAATGGCTTCACGATTGTGACAACACAGATATCTGTTTTTTGATCACCGACCCTTTTCATTTTTTTCCCCAATACAAACCGCAAATCAACGAAGCTGCCATAGAAGATCTTGACATCAGGGATGTCACAACCGAGCTGACCATCTTTACGATCGTCAAGATCACACGCGGCGGCAAAGAGGCGTTTACCAATCTGCGCGCCCCGGTTGTGGTCAACACCGTTACAAAAAAGTCACGGCAGGTTATTCTGGAGAGTGATGAGTACGGTGTAAAGACGCCCCTATTTTCGCAGACAGAAGAGACAAGGGCGGCCGTCAACGCGTAAGCACCAGCGCCCGCCTCTATTTTTGCATTGATTCTTTCATCTCCCCTGTCTACATGGTCCTTGAGAACCTTGGAAGGTTTTTTCTACGCGTTTCGGCATCAATTTTTGCATGGTGTCCGCCCGCGTAGTGTCTGGCGCATAGCGCCAAACATGAAATCTTTCATGTTTGATCGCAATGCACTCCGCTTTATGCGGGTTATGATGCTGTCTTTATCAACAGCCTCTAAACAAGGAGGGGACCGTGCAAACAGACCTGACCTCAATCGAGGCCATTGGCTTGGCCGTGCGCAGCGAAGAAGACGCCGCAAAGTTCTACGCCCATGTTTCAAAACTGATCGCAAACCCTGTCATTCGTGAAAAATACGAAAACCTCGCCAAAGAAGAGATCCAGCACGGGCAGGTGCTTACGGGGCTTTACAAAAAAATGACGGGCGATACGGCAAGGCCTCCCAGGATTCCCGGGTCTCCCGTCACGGCAGAGGGCGGTGCCATTCCCACACAGATTGCGGGGTCTCTCGAAGACCTGCTTAAACTCGCTGTCACACGCGAGAGCGACGCAAAAGATTTTTACAATAAAGCGGCGCGCGAATCTATAGACCCCTCCGGCAAAAGGATCCTTGCCTATCTTGCAAGCGTCGAATCGGGACACGAAGAGATGCTCAAAAAAGAACTAGAGGCCTACCTTAACGACAGGGGGCTGTACGAATCAGCAGACCTGTTAGAGATGATTCATGTCGGTCCGTAGCAGAGAGGGCGGGGCCTAAGGCCCTATAACCATTCTGACCCGTGCTCGTGTTTTTTTACCGCAATATTATCACCCCGCATTCTTGTTTTGATAAAAGCGTTGTTTTTTTTGACTGTGGATAACCCCCTTTGTCCACAGGGCTTTTTTTATTAATTATAAATTCAACACCTTAGAATCTTCATTTTATCAATCAGATTGGCACTGACCTTGCATATCCAGAATACATGAAGAGAGTTTTCTCACGGTCACATGGTTTACAACACACCCTCTCGTTGTCAACCACTCAACCTGAACAGGCATACTGCTCAGGTCATCATAAGGAGAAATAATAATGAAAAACAAGTTGCTCGATATTTTATATAACCCGGGTTCGATCAATACCTGTCAGGAAACAGAGGCGGATTATCAAAATCTAAGCCATCAAAATACTGTTGATCTTAATCAGGTTGATTACGATCTCTTGCAAAAGCTCGAGGGGCTTGTTGTTGCCGACACCGAAGAACAAATAAATCACGGCATGCTCTCTTTTTATGATCAGCTTTTTAACGGCATGAGTTCGGGCCTGCGCCCCACGATGCTTAAAGAATTTAACAATTTTCTCAATCGCACGACCAAGCGGTACCCATCATCACGCAGGCTTTTTAATCAGAGCCTCAAGATTGTCATCGAATTAAAAAACCAGATTGACAAGCAGAACCCATCACAGGCCTTTATAGCAAAGGAAGAATGGGTTGAGCTTGAGAGGGCCCTGTTTTATCTCACACAGTGGGAGTACAAACTGGGCATCAAGATCGAAGACATGGTCCTGTTTGAGGACGAACATTAACAGGCTGTTGAAAAACTTCATTTTTGAAGTTTTGAGAAAGAGTTTTCCCTCGCCCCGCGAAGCGGGGAGAGGGTGCCCGAAGGGCGGGAGAGGGGAAAAAGAAGCAGGGACTCAAAACGCAGGGACTCCGTCCGGAGCACCAGTCCCGTCTGGAGCACGGTTTTGACGTGGCGGGTCTCAGTACTACTTGCCTCCTGCATTTTGTTGAGTTCACACCTCTCCCCATTTGAACTCCGACTCAGCCTAAAGGATCCTAAAGAAATGATCGTTAAAGAAGTGCCCAAAAATTAAACAATAATCAAGTGGGACAAAAATCACTCTCAATTTGAGAATTTCTCATTACAAGTGGGCAATTTTTTTCACAAAACCAGCAGGGCTGCCTGGTAGCAGTCGCCTGTTTTTTTTGTCTTAAAAAACACAAGTTATTACACCCTGATGAGAGGGGGTTCTTTTATTCTGATTTTGGGTCACTTTGGTATAAATTTTGCTTGTTTAGCATGGTTTAGGACGCAAAAAGTGAAAAAAATAACACCAAAAAATGGAAATGTTGGTCCAAATGGACCCGAAGCCCCGACAGGTTCGGGTGTTAGCGGCAAACCAAACGATCAGGATTCCGCTCGCAATCGCATGGTTGATGAGATCCGAACTTTGCTTGGACCTCTTGTGAACGCGCTCGCACGCGATACTGCAGGAGCACTCAGACTCGACCGGGTTCCGTCAAAGGATGTTTATTCGTTTCAGGATTGGATTGTCAGTCAGGCGGGGATTGACGATAAAAAAAGTTTTAGTGCCCCTTACAAAAGTCTTTTATCAGAACAAAAATATTTTAAACTCTTTCAATTTCTTTATCAGGCGGCAAATCCAGAATTTAAATGTACCGTCACACCATGGCAGGCCGATGCCTTGGCCAAAGAACTTCAGGGTGAGTTAATCAAGATCGATGGACAAAGTTTTGCGAGCCGCAATTTTTCTACAAAAGACGGGCGCTTGAGGATGGCTGGTGTTTTGCGGGGCAAAGAATTTTATGACAAAGAGGTGCGGGCCGAGCTTCTCAAGGGAATAGAAAAGGCCGCGGTCGGGGTCCTCGGCGAAGCCACGGTTGAGATGTTTCTGGCGGCAGAACTCGATATCGATCTTGGTGTGTTCTCGGTCCAAGACTGGTGGAATGTCTTTATCACCGACGAAAACATTGACCGCGCCACCGCTGCGGCGCTGAACATGCTGCGCTCGGCCGAGCAGGTGTATGCGGCGAACGAAAAAAAAGAACAAGGCTATGGCACGCGCGATGATGGTTTGTTTGCGGGGATAAAAAACACCGAGGTCAAAAAATACGCCGAGATTTCAAAACTCAAACAAAACAATGCACGATCAAATATCCAGATCCAGTCCCAGCTTGCCGATCTGTGGCTTTTAGCCGCGCACGATGTGAATTGGCAGGGAGGACACTTTGAGCGGGGACATGTCACGGGGGCGCGGCAGTTTATCATCAACGAGACCGAGCGGCTCATGGGACTCGCCGCATCAGTCAAGACAGAGCAGGGCATGGTGACGCTCAGTGAGAACCTTCAGGAGTTTCTCAAAGGTTCGATGTATCTCGATGGTGGTGGCCTGATGGCCGCTGCGGAACACTTTATGGGCAACACAGGGCTTGAGAGCTTTTTTAAAGATGCCCCGGATTTGTTGCGAACTCCATACGACAATCTTGTGCAATACGCCGATGAAATGAAGTACGCAAAAGAAATGGGCGAGACCCTTCACTGCGCTGCAAGGTCGAAGGTCCCTGACGAAAAACTTGGCAGGGACATCAATAATCTCATCCATGCCATTGCAAAAACCATGCGAACACTCTGGTACAGTTACAAACAACATCCCGCGCTGTCGCGCATGATCTCGCAGTGGGGCGAGAACAAGGGTGTGGGCAATGATGTACATGACATTGAATCGGCCAACCGCAAACTTGATGCACTGATCTGGAAGATAGCGGGCGCCAAATCCAAAGAAGAACTCGAACCCAGTATCAAAGAACTCTACAACCTTCTTGGACCAGAGGGCCTGCTCACCAAGGCTCTCACAGCCGCAGAATCAGACGGTGTCGAGATGACGATTGGTTTTGCCCAGACGATGCTAGAGATCGTGGCAACGAGTGTGGTTTCGGCCGGTGCGGGTGCTGTGATCAAGATGGCCCGTGTGGCCCGTGCTGCGAGATTTGCAAAGGTAGCCGGAAAGGCGGTTGAGGCTGCGGGGGTGGCAACAGGGGGAGAAAAGGCAGTTGCAGCGGCACGTGCGATCAAATTGACACGATCGGCCCAGAAGGCCGAACAGGCGGCCAACGCGATGACACACGCAGGTGAAGCGGCTGCCTTTCAGCAGGCCGAAAAAGCAGGAAAGCTTGCAAAAATGGCCCGTGCGGGGGCGGACGAGGCCCTTAAAGCGGCAAGGCTGGCCAAGGGCACCAAAGAGGCTGGGGGTCTGGCGCTGCGGGCGATGAAACTTGTCAAAAAGGCCGATGGGGCAGAAAAAAAGGCAGCGGCCATGACAAAGGCGGCCGAGGCAGCCCGGGCGGCCCGCGTTGCCCGTGCCTCACAACTCGCGAGGACCGCAGAGGGAGCGGTTGAGGTGGCGGGACAGACGGGGGCAAAATTTAAAGACGCGGCCAAACTCGCCAAGGCAGCGCAGGGTGTGCAAAAAACAGCGGACGTGATGACAAAGACAGCCGAGGCACTGGGTAGCGCAGAAAAATTATCCAGGGGTGCAAAGGCGGTACGCGCCGTGAGCGAAAAAACCGAGGAGGGCTGGGAGGCCTTTAAAATGGGCTTCAACATGCAATTTGCGCACAACACGCTCGCCCTTGAATCAGGCGAGGTGAGACAGGGTTCAGAGAAGGTGCTGTGCTGGTTCAAGGATGCGATGGCGACGGGGTTCTCAATGTCTTTTTCTACATTTGCCCAAGCCTCAGGCTCGCTTGGCAAGCACGCCCTCAAACGCTTTGCGGACCGCTACAATCCGGTGAGGGTTTCATCCCTTTTGCACATGAGCACCGACACCTTCATGGAGATCGTCGAAGAGATGGTGGATGCGTACGCGCGTCAGGCCCTCGATGGCCACGTCGATGCCATGACCGAAAACGAATTTGATGACATCTGGAAACTCTGCCTCATCGGCGGGGGCCTCAAGCCTGGTATGATCAAGGCGATTATTGAGGGGAAGGGGGGACATGGTGGTGTTGATGCAGGTAATAAAGAAGCCAAAGTACCCATGCCGAGTAGTCTTTCTCAAGGGGCTATAGAGTCATCAAATAGTGATCAGGGAGTTGGAGCGGATAGCGCAACAAAAACTGGTGTTGTTTCTATGGTTGCTGCATCAGCAGCAACATTAGTTGCAGGGGCTGCAGAGGCAGCTAATGTTGGTGGTGTGGTTCAGGCTGTTCATGATCATGGGGTCGTGGCAGGGGCGTTGGTTTTTTTAACCGGAGCGGGACTGTCATTATTTGGTGTGGGTAAGTATAAGGCTAGTGAAAAAATAAACACCATGAAAGACGTACAGGGCATAGCTGAAATCCTGGTTGGAACAAAGGATACTGAAGTATTTCACAGCATAACGCAGCACATTTTTCTGGCCTATGAATCAGGCAGGCTGACAAAGAAGCAGATTAATCAGATGTTAGGGCTTTTGCAGGAGAATCGAGCATCAGTAAAAACAGCTATCGTGGTAAACGAGTTGTTGGAACAAACTGATACCAAACTAACGTACGACTCAAAGGGCTTATCAATAAGAGATCCCAAGGTTAGAGAGGAGTACTTGAAAGTTCTAAGATGGGTTAATCAATACGCGCCAGATTTTGCAGCTCCACCCGTCGGGTTGATGAAAAGGCCGGCAGGATGGGAAAAGGCAGAATATCGCTTTAATTATGATTCAAATAGTTTAGCCATAAACGACGATTTGGCTGATTTGATCAGAAAAGAAGATGGATTTGAAAGAATAATAATTTCAAAAAATGGAAAAACAATTCCCATTAAAATTCAAAAGAGCAAGCTTGCAAATGGCAATACCATGATTGAGTTTGTTGACCCAGATGGCAATTCGATAGCCAGCGTTGAGGCAACAGATGGCCAGTTTCCAGATGCAAAAACAGACAAGGCTTTCAGGGGAATGGGTTTGTATTCAGAACTAATGGAGCAAGTTCTAAAGGGTCAAAAAGAGGTAAAATCTTTTGTTATTCATAAAGAGACAGTGGCCCAGATGTATAAGAAAAAAATGCACGGAGCTACAGAAGCAGAACTTATCGATGAGTTCAGAAAAACTCCAATAGGAAGAACGAGAGAGAAGCTGGGGTTTACCAGACATCGAATAATAGAAATTGATAAAAATTCGATGGAGGTAAGGTCTTTTGCTGATAAACATGATACAGATTCTGACGTTGGTCCAATTCAAGATGCTGTGGCAGATAGTGTTTCTCATGATACAAATCACACCGTCAAAACTCAACCTTTTGCCCACGGTGCTTTGCTCGAAGATGTTCTGCCAATCCCGTTTAGAAAAAATGATTACATACAGGTGACTTTAGAGGACGGGACTGTCAAAAGAGGATATTTTTCTCACAAAGAAAACAATCAAAAATTTGTTTTCTTTGAAAAGGCTGAAGGCAGCACTGCTTTGGGTACTCCGTTTGTTGTGGGGCCGTCTGCTGAATTAAGTGTGCTTTCACGTCATCCCATGAGTGGTGATCCTGTGATTGTTACAACACTTCCGGAGCATGGGGTTTATCCCTTTACCTTTATAAGTGACGAAGGAGATGCTTACATTCTTGCAGCAGCTGATGTCATTCCATTCAAAGCGCCAAAGACTGAATATACAAACCCGCGCGTTGTTTCACCAACACTTGGCAGGGTAATCAAAATTGTTTGTGATGGTCGCGTGATCGAAGGTAAGGTCGTTAACGAAAACGAAAGAACAATAACAATCGAAGGGGTTGGTAATCCTGTTGCAAAAGCAGATCTTGATTACAGAACTTTGGTTTACCTTGATGGGTATCCCGCTGAATACGCAGTTGTGCATGAACTCTATCCCGAAGGATTTGGTGCCCACATACAACAAGGGGATGTGGGGAGTTGTTATGTATTGGCCCCACTTCACTCTTTCAAGCAGTCACCCGCTCAACTGGCAAATTTAATCCAAAGGACTGTGAAGAGGGAGGGGAATATCTGGAAAGTAGAGTTTTTGGAATATCCAGGAGAAGTGGTTGAAATAGCTCAAGGCGAACTTGATGCGTACTATGCAGATTTACAGGAAGGCAAAAGAGAGGCCCTCAAGGGGAGTCCTGGTGATTTGTTGATGGAGTATGCCTATGGAAAACTCAGAATCCAAAAAGGCTTTGTACCGCAAGGGACTTCTGTGGCTTCAGCGGTTGAGCGTGGTGGGCTTGCCGAGTTTGTCAGGGCTTGGACGGGACGTGAACAGGTCCTGATTGGAGGAGTTTCAGCATCGAAAAATCAAGAGTCCTTGGCGCAATCCAATGATGCCCTTACGATAGAGGTTTTTAATTGGGCATTACAAGTCAAGGCACATCATCCAGATGTGCTTATGCTGGCTGCGACACCCAATGTAAAGACCCCTTATGAATCAGGCGGTGTGTTTTATATGGACCCTGAATTTAGATTTGTTGTTGGACATGCTTATGCTGTGACTGGTGTCAGTGTTGATGGGACAGGAAAAAATATTACAATCAATATTGTGAATTCCCATGATACAACTAACATCATTACCCTGACCCCTGATGAATTCAAAAATTATTTTTGTCAGCTATCTGTTGATTCTGGTACTCTGGCAAACGAAGGTGTTGCCTCAGAAGTGCCAGACGGAACCCTGTTGGGCACTGCAGATGCTCATGTAGATGGTGATTTGCCGTCAGATCAAGCCGCACCCATGATTGAAAAAGGTGCAAGTCAATATGTTGGAGATAATCCTCCAGTGGATGGTGCTGTTCAAATCGTTAAAGGCGGACAGATAATTGTTGGGGCGCGGTCAGATGCGGGGGAAGGCCGATTGTCGCTGGCTGAAATGAGAAAGCAAGCTGATAAGGCGAGAATAGAATACGACCAGAACAAATCCAAAGTAAAAGAGACGGAGTGGAGGTCTGTTGAAAAATTGATGGAATTGTATGGTGTACAGGGACCGTTAATGGTTCATTTGCAAAGCAAGGCATTGATCTTTTACCATCAAATTCGTTCTCAACTGGATGGATTAACTGATGGTGAGATCAAGGGATTAGGTTTCAAAGATCGTGAAGAGGCAAGCTTGAGACTTTTGGATAACTTTACTGTCATGAGCAATTTAAAAGAAAAGGGTGTTTTTCTTGATGAGTTGCCGGATTATTTTTCGTTGGAGTCTTTAAGAGAATTAGCACAGGCAAGAAGATATTATGCTCCAACACAAGCCTTTACCACTGGGACATCCTCGTCAGCCCTTCCTGGCATGTTAAGAGATGGTGGCATTGTTGCCCTTGGTGCGACTGCAAGAGATGGACAAACCCCTTTTTATTATTTTGCGGGGGAACAGGGCTTTTATATTATGTCTCAGCAAAGTGGGATGCCACATGTGAACGATCGTGGGATTTCTATGGTGCAAATTTATACCAGTTCATCAACTCCCCCTCGCATGAGTCTGGACGACAAAGGAAACATTGATCTTAAATATGCTTATGCGCCAGGGGGTTGGGAGCCATCATCTTCTAATCGGCTTTTCTGGGGTGTGCCTGAAGAATATGAAAGGGCCTATGCCCTCTCGGCAGAGTTGTACAGACGTAAATTAGATGCATGGGATCTTTTGGCTGAAGATGAAAAACAAATGGTGAGAGAGGGGTTTCCTATGATTGTTCAATTAAGAAACTACGATAAATCCAAAAAAATTCGTATTGGGCAGTCCGATATCAAGGGAGAGATTTCTTACGAGGGTCCCATAAATTTTGCATCGGAAGATTTGGAAGTGTTTGTACCACGAGAAAAAGTGGCTTCTGTAGCCGAGCAATTCAAGAAAAAGGGTTATACAAGAGTTAAGGTGTTATCGTTAGAAGGACTTGAGACAGCACGATTTCTTTATTCAAACAGTACTCCAGGGAGGGGAAACGATAGCTTTATTTACCCCCACAGCGGGTATTACAAGACAACTGGACCGCAAATACAGGTTGTCAAGGTTGAGGCCGCTTATGTTCCACAAAGGGTTGCTACTCTTTTTGAAGGGGGAAGGATGGATGAGGTAGTCATTGGGAAAAAAGGGCACATCCCAATAGAGAATCCTAACGCCTCTCTGGCAGATTTACAGGCAACAATCAGACGCAAGAAATATTACGGAAATGACAGTTACGAAATTGAAGACGGCGCATGGAAAAATGCCATGACTCATGGTCACAAAACATGGATTAATAGCGATAATGGAACTTATGTAAATGGAATAAAACTCGAACCGAGAAAACCACAACAGTTGCACGATGGTGATATTATTACTGTTGCGGATCACGAGTTTGTATGGAAGGAGCCAGCAAAATAAAATTATCCTGTTGGTGGTGAAATCACGATTTAACAGGCTGTTGAAAAACTCCATTTTTGAAGTTTTGAGAAAGAGTTTCCCCTCGCCCCGCGAAGCGGGGAGAGGGTATGGAACTCTGATTGAATCATTGGCCTCAATGAAAAGTTTTCGACGCAAGGACGATGAAAATAAAAAACTCGACATCCTGCCCCCTCCATATATAATTGCCTCCACGCAACAGAGTCTGTCTTAATCGACAGCATCAAC
Organism: Deltaproteobacteria bacterium; assembly: GCA_015228875.1. Lineage (GTDB taxonomy): Bacteria > UBA10199 > UBA10199 > UBA10199 > JADGCS01 > JADGCS01. The sequence goes on from JADGCS010000022.1 coordinate 28,028, forward strand.
ACATGGGGGTGCAATGCAACGAATACTTTTAATCTCGCTGACGGTCGCACTGTTGGTCCCGGGTGCGGCTTTGGCTGTGCCGGTCTATTCTTTTGAGACGCTCTGGTCGAAGATCAAGCACGCCTCTTACGAGATCAGTGAATCGACAAACGACCTTAAGGCCGCAGAAAAGGCCTATCAGCGGAGCACACGTCATTTTTTGCCAGAGGTGAGCCTCAAGGCCAGCGCTTACTCAACAAATAATCCAGGGCTTTCGTTTTTTTCAAATCTTGGTCAGAGGTCTATTAACGCGCTGGATTTTAATCCCTCCAATCTCAATCACCCGGGCTTTTCCGAATACGGCCAGGCGACTTTGTTGACAACGATGCCCCTGTACTCCGGAGGTCTTAAGGTCGCCACAAAACAGGCGCTCGCGCACATGAGGGATGCAAAAAAATATGGTGGGTCTTTTACGGAGACCCTTGTTTATACAAACACAGCTGCAGAGTACGCGCTACTCCTTTCCGCCCAGAGGCACGGGGGCTATCTTGCCGCCCTCGACACAGAGCTTAAGGCCCTTCTTAACGAATACGAGCTTGGCTCAAAAAACAACCCCGTTGGTCATTCGGGCCTTCTGGGTTTAAAGTCGCTTTCTAACCGCATCAGGGGCATGAGCTTGCAGGCAGAGACGCGGGTCAAATCACTCAAGGTATCGCTTTCGGAACGTGCAGATCTTGGTGGATCAGGCTGGGGCATTCAATCAGAGCCCGTGGGCGGGTTTTTGCGTAGAAAGTTTGGAAGACCCGTCAGATCTGACGATACCCGTGAGGAGACCCCCGCGTCCGTGAAATCGTTGACACAGGCGGCTGGTGCGCTTCAAAAATTCTCAGACGCCGAAAAGGCAAAGTTTCTGCCTCATGTGGGTGTCTTTGGTGAGGCCAATGCCTTTACAGGGGCACGCGACACATCAGGTGCCGCCACACTGGGTGCCTATATGCAGTGGAACATCTTTGCGCCAACAGAATACGGCTCGGTCAAAGAAAAAAAACATCAGGCTGCGGCCCTGAAAGACAAGGCCCATGCTGCGAAGCTTAATGCCCAAATCGATGCAGAACAAAGTCACCAGAGCATTCTGATGGCCCATGAAAATATCAATCTCATGCACGACAGCCTCGCACTCTTAAAGGAACAGAGCCTCACAGCAAAGGGCCTCTACAGAAACGGCGCCATCAATATCCTGCAGATGGTGGAACTCATCAACCGCAGGGCGGATCTTTTATTCCAGCTGTATCAAACAGAAGAACTGCTGGTCGCCGAGAGTGCGCGCAATTATCTTCAGGGAGGAAAACATGACCAGTGAAACCGGCAAAGGGTACGCGGGTAGAACTGCAGAGGCATTTGTCACATCCAAGCTCACGATAGTGCTGGTGGTGGCCTCCCTGCTCATGGGATTGCTTGCGGTCTTTTTAACACCCAAGGAAGAAGAACCGCAGATCTCTGTCCCGATGATTGATGTTTCTGTCGCTGTTCCGGGACTCGAGGCAGAAGACGTCGAAAAAAAAGTCACCGAGGTTATCGAAAGGGCCATTTGGGGTCTCGATGGTGTCGAGTATGTTTATTCCATGAGCATGCCGCATGGCGCGATGATCACCGCACGTTTTAATGTGGGCGAGCCCATCGAACCAAGCCTTGTAAAGGTTCATCACAAAATCATGGAGACAAAATTGCAGTTGCCGCGAGAGGCGATGATGCCTGTGGTCAAGTCGCATTCGATAGACGATGTGCCTTTTCTCACGCTCACGTTCAGCTCGCAAAAACACAACGACTTTCAACTGCGCGGACTCATAGCCAAGCTTGCAAAAGAACTCTCAAGCACTCCAGACTTAAGCCGTGTTGATGTGCTTGGCGGTTTAAAAAGGGCCGTTCGCGTGATTGTCAATCCTCACGGACTCAAACAGTTTGGCATTACCATGAATGACGTAGCGCGGGCCATTGAGTCCAACAATATGATGATGCCGGCCGGAAAAAACTGGGGCTCAACGTCGGTGATTGATATCGAATCGGGCGGCAAACCGCGCAACGCCGCAGAATTAAGCCTGATCCCCATTGGACAAAGGGGCGGCAGGGTGATCAGAATCAGTGACATAGCAAAAGTGATCGATGGCCCCGAAGAACGCACGCGCGTCTCGGTGCTGGTGACAAAAGAAGCAGAGGCCGACGCCGTCTCGATTGCCTTTGCCAAACGCAAGGGGACCAACGTGGTGATCCTTGCCGAACAGCTCTTAAAACGCGCCGGAGAATTTAAAAAATCCCTGCCCGATGGTATCAACATGGTGGTCACCAGAAATTACGGTGAGACAGCGAAGGCGAAATCAAATGAACTCATCGAGCATCTTTTGATTGCGACCTTTTCGGTTGCTCTCCTGATCGCTATTTTCATGGGGCTTAGGGCATCGCTTGTTGTGGCGGTCGCCATCCCCGTGACGCTGGCACTCACACTCGCCATCTATTATTTTTTGGGATACACCTTAAACAGGGTCACGCTCTTTGCCCTTATTTTTTCCATTGGGATTCTTGTTGATGACGCCATTGTTGTTGTCGAAAACATCGAGCGGCATTTAAGGCTTGGTCTCGGAAAGGGGATGATCAAGGCCACCATTGATGCTGTCAGCGAAGTGGGCAATCCCACCATACTCGCAACAATCACGGTCATTGCCGCCATCCTCCCCATGGCCTTTGTGCGGGGGTTGATGGGGCCCTACATGAAACCCATCCCCGTTGGTGCAAGCCTGGCGATGATCCTCTCGCTCTTTGTGGCCTTTATCGTGACACCGTGGGCCTCCGTCAAACTGCTCAAGGAACATCACACACAAGCCGCCTCGTGTGCCCAGGTCAGCAGGCTGGACCGCGCCTATCAGAGAATCATGTCCTTTCTTCTTCAGAGCAAAAAGAAGAGCCTTCTCTTTGGCGCGCTCACATTATCCCTGCTTTTGTTTTCGTGCGGCCTTGTTTATTTTAAGGCGGTCAAGGTGAAGATGCTCCCCTTTGACGACAAAAACGAATTTCAGGTCTTGATTGACTTTCCCCCCGAGACAACCCTTAAGGAATCTCTTAATCTCAGCAAGGCGCTCTCCCGCGACATCATCAAATATGACACCGTTGAGAAGGTGCAGATTTATATCGGCGAATCCGCGCCCTTCAGTTTTTCGGGAATGGTCAAACACGTTTTTCTGCGCGGCAGTGATGACAAGGCTGATCTGCAGATTGTCCTGGTTGACAAGGATAAAAGAAAAGAGTCTTCTCACAAAATCATTGAGTCCCTGCGCCCGTTGATAGCCGATTTTGGCAAAAAGCATAACGCAGTGACCAAGGTGCTGGAAATCCCCCCCGGCCCGCCCGTGCTTGCCACGATGCTTGCCGAAGTTTACGGGCCCACAGAAGAATCAAGGCAGAGCACCGCGCGGACAGTGTATCAGGTCATGGCGGGTGAGCCAAGTGTCGTGGATCTTGATACCACGCTGAGAGAGGGACGCAAACGTCTGCGGTATTCTCTGGATTATGAAAAGGTCGGGACCCTGGGTGTCAACACCAGTCTCTTTGCCCACTCGGGGGTCCTGCTGTTTTCGGAACACTCCGCGGGTCTTCTCGATGATGCCGGATACCCCGAAGACATCTCGATTGATCTGTCCATTGAGGACAGGGTACGCTCATCAGAACAGCCCTTTCGTGATCAGACGCTGCCATCCTTTGAAACAGGTTTTGTGAGCACAACAGATGTTCTTAGAGAAAAAGAAACCCTGTCCACAAAATACCTGTACCGTAAAAACTTAAAGCCGGTTGTGTATGTGACGAGTGAATTATCGGGGACCGAAGAGGCCCCTGTTTATGGCATGCTTAAAATAGCACCAAAACTTGCCATGCAACAACAAACAGCAGAGGTCCCCTGGGACACAACACGTCCTGTCATCAAATGGGACGGCGAGTGGTTTATTACATACGAGGTGTTCAGGGATTTGGGCGCCGCCTTTGCCGTTGTGATCGTGCTCATCTATGTGCTTGTGCTGGGGTGGTTTAAGAGTTTTAAAACACCGCTCATCATCATGGCGCCGATCCCCATCAGTCTGATCGGGATCTTGCCGGGGCACGCCCTCACCGGTGTGTTTTTTACCGCAACATCGATGATTGGCTTTATTGCGGGTGCCGGTATTATCGTGCGCAATTCCATAATCCTTGTGGACTTTATAGAGCACCTTGTCAGCAACGAAAAAAACCTAACCCTCAAAGAGGTGGTCATTAAGGCGGGGATCATCAGATTCAGACCCATGTTGCTCACGGCCGCGGCCGTTGTGGTTGGGAGCAGCGTGATGCTTTTTGATCCTATTTTTCAGGGACTCGCGATCAGTCTTATTTTTGGGGAGGTCGCCGCGACTTTTATTTCACGCTTTGCGGTGCCGGTCTTGTATTACTGGTTTGCGGGCAAGAGGTCGGACTGCTGACAGTACGGGTTTAAGAGCGCATGATTTTCCACGCCAGCACAACGGCCGAGAGGATAAATAAAACTGCAAACCCGCCCCAGTAGTATTGTGTCAGCGCAAAGTAACCCTCCCATCCGAGTGGTTTTATAGAGGTGTCAAGGATCAGGGAGGGCAGCTCTGAGTACTTGCCCTTGTATTCCGGGTATCTGTCCTCCAGCGTTTTTACAAATTCGAACATCTCGATGTACATCTCACCCACCATGCATTTGTAAATACAGCGCACGAGCCTGCCGGTGAAGACCTGTTGTTTAAGAAGTTCCTCGCTTTGATACGGAACAATCACCAGGTATTTTCCAAGAGGGGGCTTGGGCCAGAGCAGCGTGGCTGTCTGTTCGCCGTTTTCGCTCTCGATATTCAGGAGAAACTTCATGGGGTGATTGATCTCGTAGTTTTTGTCGTAGCTTAAGCCGCCCTCTTTTTGGTGGTTCTCTGTTAAAAGGGCTGTCCCCGAGGTGTGAAAGACAAGCTCACTTTTGGTGATAAGAAGAACGGCGACAAAAAAAGCCAGTTGAAGAAGAAAAAATACGACGATTTTTTTTAACATTGCGCAGAGGGTATAAAATTTCAGCTGCTTAGTAAAGTTATTAATCTTGGCGAAATCACAGGGGCAAAAAGTGACAAACTTAAGCGTCCGGAAGTGGAATATCAAACTCACCCGGCTGCCTGAACCTGGAATCAATCAACAATGCCGCCTCGAAAAATGCCTCTGCTTTTTTTGCATTGCCTCTCTTTTGATAATAATTTCCCAATCCGTGGTAGAGAGCCCCCACGGCCGTCCATTCGGGAAGCAGGGCCCCGTCGTGGATAAGCCCCGAGCTGCGTTGTGTGCGGTCCCAATAATCTGGTGGCAAAAAGACATCTGCGTTGTTCAAAAAAATGCTCTGCCCAGATGCAAGACCAAGGGCAAGATTCAAATGCGCGGCAGGTGAGGGGACTGACCCAAGCACGGCAACCTTAAAGCCTGCAGCACCAACGATTTTAAGAAGGTGCAGAGCAACAACCGAGACGGTCCTGCTGTCACAAACCCTACTCCCCTGCGGGCCCGTAAAAAATCGACCCATCCGCGCCTCTTTTACCACCTGGATTTTTTCCTTCTTTAAAAAGTTAACAAGGATCACGGCTGAATAAAGCATTTTCAGCTCGTCATCCGTACATTCATTTAATAATGAAATTGCTGTGAGTCTGAATTCCGGTTGCACATCCCAGTATTTTTGCGGACAGCGCCGCGCAATTTTTTCGATAAGGTACTCGCGGTTAATCTCACCCGTGACAGGGCCTTTGCGCTCATCATAAAAAAGTTTAAAGCTCGACTCCAGGTCCCTCACCGCCTGATTCTCATGTTCTTCGAGCACGGCAGCCCCCGGCCGGTCATTGTGAATCGTCCACGCGTGATGAATAAGCTGGCTTCTGTCGAAGGCGGCCTTGGCCTTGTCCAGCGGATGACCTATAAACAAACCCACTTTTGAATCACGAGAAACAAGCTGTGACCTTACTTCTTGTGAGAGCGGGGAAAGCGTGCCCACGGACAAACCAGGCGCTACAACAGGTGGCGGCAGCAAAAGTTGACCGGGCCTTGGGCCCATCAGGGGTGAACAGGGAAGGACTGCATTCATAAAAAAGCAGACCGGCTTTATAAAGATCCGTGTGTCCAGACAACGAGGCCACAAACCTCAATAAAACAGGACTGCAAAAAACAAGTTTCTAACTTGACTTTGACGCGGTTGTATTCCTCCATTTTGCGAGGTATGCACCCGCGCTCAATCAACCTTGAAATTTCTGTACATTAAAAACTTTTCACTCCAAAAAATTGTGTCTGCTTCTGCCGCGTCTGTCAACAGCGTCGCCTATAACAAACGCGTCGCAACGGCCTGTTGGCGCGTCATAATGTTTTGCTCGTGCGCCTTTTGTGCAAACCGTATTGACAAACAGACCTGACAACGAAACAATTTTTTTGCTGCACAGTTATTTCGCGCCCTGCACTCAAGGCAAAACAAATAACCGCAGGTGCTGGCGCGTGATAAGAAAAAGAAAGGATGCCTCCCATGATGACCATGCCCTTAACCCCCGTCTTCATGCAAACACTCCTCCTCAGTACGCAAACAGCAGGTGACAGCATCGGCCGTGCCGTCCTGCCCGCTGTGGGACTCACCAGTTTTATCGACAAACACGCACACATCGAACTATTACAGGCCAAAGCCCGGGAAGAGGCCGAAAGAAAGGCCCGTGAGGCTGCAGGGCAAAACAAACCCGAGACAGAAGCCCCTGCTGTAATTAAAAAAACAAAACCGGATCCCGCACGCACCAATGACGCTGTCGTTATTGATGCCTCTTTTTTTAACGATCTGAGCCGCCTTGTTGATGTCTTGCACGCACACGAGCCGCATCTGTTTAACAACCGGCACGGGGAGCTTAAACGGGCCCTCAGAGATGCCGCAAATGGAAACCTCGCCGTTCTGTTTGACCACCTCGTCATGATGCAGCGCCTCTGTGGGGCCCTCGAAAAACCAACCATGATGCTGGTGGTGCAGGCAAAACACGCAGGGATAGAAATGCAAAGCGCCCTGATAAAACTTAAAGCCCTGCTCTCCTTTGCCAGAATGCAGAAAGACAAAAATGCTCTGACAGCACGCGGGGCCGCGCACAACACAGCCCGTTTTGGTCGCCCTTTTCCGGTCAGCGCCCTTTTAAAGATGAGCCGTGACCGGGCGCTTTTACATGAATCCTTTTTTGGGTTCAGCGGGTCTGAATATTCTGCTCAGCGTTTCTGGCAGGCTATCAAAAATTACGCCCCTCATTTTTTTCGTTTTGGAGTCCCCGGTGACGAACGATTGTTAGAAATTTTGCAGACCGGCAACACAGGGGCGCACGCTTTTTTTGAGATGATACGTGTGGCGATTGATATCAGCACAGAAGATCTTTCCCGTGCCGTTGATCAACTGATCGCGGCCATTTTTAAGGAGCGTTAGCACTGCGCTTCTTCTGGCCATCCTGCGAGGTTTCGACAACCATCTTAAAATTTCCCGCCGCATTTGTCAGCGTGAGTGGCGCCAGGGTGTCTGCGCGTTTAACTTCAAAAACACCCACCAGATCGTCTGTCAGGTAGTAGGGGTCGAGGAGCCCGTCACTCACAAGCCAGTCTTCCTCGTCGCCTTCCCACACAATGATGATGATATGATCGTAAGAAATGCCGTCTGTATCCTTGATATCCCAGTCCCAGATTTTATAATGACTGTAAGTCATCTGCTGGTGTGTCGACTGAAACGCGGTGTCGCCCCACTCGCAGAGGGGATAAATCCTGTTGCTGGACAGATAAGGTCCTGGCACAAATGAATGAACCCTGAGCTTCGGGGTGAGGTCTTCCCTTTCAACATAGGCAAGCCTGCCTTCCGCAAGATTAAGCAGTTCCTGCCTTTCAAGCCGCATGATGTTTTGGTCAAAAGGCACAACAGCATAATGAAAATTGGCATAGAACCCTCCCTGACCCTCGTAGATAATCTGGTGCCGGCCCGTCAGGGGATTCTTGCCCTCAAAATCGAGGATGGTGTTGTCTTCGTAATCGTAGCTGATCCCGACCTCCCTGATTGTCAGTGTGTTTGTGTGATCAAACTGTTTGAGGATCTCTCTCTGAAAAGGGAGTCTGCGTACATCAGGATCAAAAAGGTGCAGCGTCGGTCTTTCGTTGAGAATATCGAGGGTGGCATCGTAAAGAAGTGCTGGCTTCTGATCCGGAGTTTTGACAAGACGCGTCCGTGGACAGATCTGTGGAAGCTGGTATATTTCTATCGGAGCAGGGTCAGGATTTTTAATAATGGCGGTTGTTATTTTGAGTTGGCCGAGGTCAGCGGGGTCCTTGATAAAAAAACGCACATGGGCTCCAAAAAGATCGGCAAAGACAATCTCCAAAGGAAAGACGGTGGATTTGGAGAAGTAGAGCCGCTGTTCTGCTCCGGCCTGTTTTTCTGTCTTGATAAAACGGTGCGTTTTAATATGAACATGCTCCGGCAGCTTTATTTGAACAGACTGCAGACTGAGAGCTGTTAACGCGAACGAAACAAGAAACAGGATTAACAGCACGGGGGCGGCAATCCTAACAGGCTTTGCGTTAAAGGAAATTTTTGTCATGATCACTCGGGGTCTGAATAATTTGCGGGTTTTTTTTAAAAAAACACTTTCCCCTCGTCTTTACCTTGACAACAGCCTTGTCTGGGACGGTGTTTCTTTTCCTTTTCACGAAGCCTACGACATCATCTGCCACGACCAAAACCCTCGCTGGGCCTTGTGGCTCAGATATGCCCTTTACAACTCTTCGTCCAACAAAAAAAACAACACAGCGCTGCTCCTGGCTGTTTTTTTGGATCAGGAAAATAAAAAATATTACCTTGCCAAGAAGCCCTTTGAGTTAAATTCGCATGATATTCTTCACAGCGATCGTTTTGTTTCTCTGGGAGATTCTTACATCTCTCTCGCGGAATCATCCGGATTTCTCCATGGAGAGGGTCTGGATATCAAATGGGACATCAGCTTCGAAGACCCCAAAACAAGTCTGCGCATCTATCCCAATCATCTTTTTTACATCTTTAAATACCCCGGAATAAAATTTGTCCAACCGAGACTCAAAAGCCTTGCCAGCGGACAAATCTTTGTCAATCACATCAAAAAAGAAGTGCGGCAGATGCCCGTCTATCAGGAACACTTTTATGGCACGTCCCAGCCCGTTGAGTGGTCACGCGCCGGCTGCGTTAATTTTAAGGAGGATTCCACAGCGGGACTCGAAATCCTCTCCTTTCGACCCGTGATCAAAAACAGGATTTTGCGTCCCTTGATCTTCTGCTGTCTGCAAATGGACGGCAAGAAATACAGCGCCAACTCCATGATAAAAATGTTGACCAACAAAAGTGATTTAAGCAACAACTGCTGGGTCTGTGAGTTTAAGGCACAGGGCCGCCGTTTTGTTTTAAGCATCACACGCGATCCGGGAATGGTGATCGGCCTAGCCTCCCCAGGAATAAAAAACAAAGTTCACTACACTGATATGTCGCTCGATGCAAAAATAAAAATAACGGCTTTCAAAAAACACCGGGGCAAATGGATTTTCAACAAAACCCTGTCTTCCGACTTTGGCTGTTTTTTTGAAACAACATCATTAAGCAAGCCGGCAAACAGGCCGCTGGCTCTCTGATGTTTTTTGCAACCACGCCATTTCGTGTCTGTCGGGCGTTTCCCGACAGACACTATTTACAATGAATAAAAAAAACTCCGGACGATATTATCTTTTGGGAACCCTGGTTCTTATTGCCATCATTGGCGCGCACATTTATCTCAACACATCCAACAAACTCACCACCGCCATCGATGAATTTATTTACAGCAAACAGCAGATACAGGACGAACTCGGCCCCATCAAAAGCATGCGCTACACAGACGCCCCCTTTTGGCCGGACAAAACAAAGGAGTATCGCCTTGTTGTTGATCTGACGGGAGACCGCGCCGCCGGACAAATCCACCTTTCTGCAAAACAACAAAACGGCTTATGGGCGCTGTCCAACATCACACTCACAACAAAAAAAAGAACGCTTTCATTAAGCCCTGCCTTTGTGGCCCGCGTGGACCTGTATGCCGCTTCTTTGAACAGCGCGCCCCTTAAAGACCCCATCTTTGTCTTTGGAGAGGATATGTATCTGCGGGTTTTTTTAAGGGCGGCGGCCTCAGCGCCACCCAACATCATCTCCGAGGGGCTTGAGATATTCAATGACGCCAATGAACTCGTTATTGAAAACCCGCAAATGGCAAAAACAAAACTCATGGAAGTGCAAACCGCAACCGTGTCGTTTACTAACAAGATTTCGTTTCTTGGTCCGGGCCTCTATCACGCACGCTTTTGGTTTGAAGATGCGGGCGCCAAGCTCATCGAAAGCTACTGGCTGGATTTTAGTGTCACAGAAACAAAGAACAGCCTGCTGGTGCAGTCTGTTGCGTATTTTGCGGGCCCTGCCATGAAACAAGTTACAGAGCCGTCCTTTTCTGCTGATCAGGAATTCTCTGTCAGGATGTCCGTCAGCGGTTATCAAACAGATCTCGCGGGCAACATTTCGGGGTTTGCCGCCCTCAAGATCACAGATTCCAAGGGAGATCTGGTGGTATACAAACCCCGCTTTGCTTCTTTTAATCATACAGTCGACAGTAACAAATATATCGCGATCGAAGGCCGCCTTAAATTAAAAAACCCCGATATCTATTTGCTGTCCTTTAAAATTACCGACTTCATTGCCGGACAGTCTATCACACACGATGAAAAAGTTATTGTGCGGATGCAATAATGCGCCGTTTTATGTTTTGCCTTGTTCTTCAGTGCCATTGTTGATACGTAACGCCCCTGCTCGCGGTGCACCCCGAGGCGCGCCCACCTTACCGCTATCAGGCGCCCGCGGGGGTTGTTGAGCAGTCAATGGAGAACACATGAAAAAAATCGAGGCGATCATAAAACCCTTTAAGCTCGACGAAGTCAAAGAGGCCATCTCCGATCTTGGCATCAAAGGGATGACTGTCTCAGAGGTTAAGGGATTTGGCAGACAAAAGGGACACACAGAACTCTATCGCGGGGCCGAATACATTGTCGACTTTCTGCCAAAAATAAAAATAGAACTCGTTGTCAGGGATCAAGATGTTCCCGCCGTGCTGAGCTCAATTCAAGAAAAGGCAAAAACAGGACGTATTGGAGACGGTAAAATTTTTGTGCTGCCCGTAGAAGACATCATCCGTATCAGAACTGGCGAAACCGGAGACAACGCGGTGTAATTTGGCAAGCTAGCGCTTGGCGCAACTACGCGACGAAATCTTCTGTTTTGCATGGGATGCACCCGCGCTCGATTGACTTTGAAATTCCCATACATCCAGTCATTCACTTTACCAACTTCACAGCCCTGATCAGCAGCGTCAGAGGCGTGTCTTTATATTCGTAATAATGATCGGAGCCCTCTTGAGTGACAAATAAAGGCTTGAGTTGTTTGCTTACGCCGCCCTCTATAATATCTTCAACGAACAGACGGTCCTCCTTAAGCTGCTTGTAATACGATGCAAAGCTGTTGTGGGGAGCACCTGTCTGCGAGGGATTTTGATTATAAAGCATGTGTTCGAGCTGCATGTGCCTTAAGGCTAAAACCAGCCGCCCCCCCTTTTTGATCACGGCGGAAATCCTGTGAATCAGCCCCGCGTCGACGCTTTGTGTATTGAGAACAAAGGGACAAATCACAAGATCAAAAGATTCTTTTTTTAAAGCCAGTGCTGATAAATCCCCCTTAATGTGATACCACAGCGAGTCCTCTTTGGCAGGCTCCGGGCGGCCATCAGGCCCTTTAAAAACGTAGCAGAGAAGGGCTTCGGAAAACGAATGAAGTTTTTTCAAGACATGTCTGTGATGGGCGTCATTAAAAAACAAGACGCTTTGACCTGCGGGCTCTGGCACAAGACTAAAGATGTGCTCCTCTTCGGAACACAAGAGAATCTGATCGAGCCTGTCACGACTCAGTGTGTTTAAGAAGTGATAGTATTTATACGGTTTGGCGACGTGTCTTGAAGGGAGAAAAATATTTTTTGTCAGATCAAAAAGTTTTGCCACAAGTTGTCACCTTGATTTTTTATTTGACGCTGTCGGTGGTGCTTTTCTCCGGAAAACGCCTGCACATAAAACCGTCCGGATTTTATGGCGCCCCGCCCGGACACCCCTGTTATTGAGGCCATCGATGAGGACAGCCTCTTTTAATCCTGTGTAATCCTGTTAATCAGATCCTCGATCTCGTTGTCATCAAGCGACGCGGATTCTGCTTCTTCCTCGCCGCTTAAATGTTCGCCATCAAGTTCTTTAAGCAGATCTTTTAACGACGGCAGTCCTGCGCCCGCGGGTGCTGTTTTTCGTAAAGAAGGCATCGGCCCTTTGCGCGCCACGGCGTTTGCTTCGTGTTGCGCCTCCGCATCCGTTTGCGCTTGAGCAACAACTGCGTCCTCTAAAAAATCCAGGTTGAAAATTTCTGCTTCCAGATCATTTTCTGCCGTTGTCTCTGCTGTGTGTGCTTCTTCAGCTCCCGGATATTCTGCCTTTGTGTTTAAAGACCCCTCTCTGTCTGTCAATGACGCCGGTTCTATGATGTGTTTGTCAACCAGGGCGGCCAAATAGGAGTCATCATCCTGTACCTCCCCCGCTGACTGATAAAGTTTTTTGTACTTGCGAAAATACTCTTTCTGTTCTTCGGACAGATCCTCTTCTTCTTCTTTTGCAGCAGCCCCCGCCGTCACAACAGGGCCGTCCGGCCGTGTGCCCGTGTTTTTGTCCCCTTGTGTGATCCCGTAGTCATCGTCACCAACCGGCGCGCTGGTTGTTTCTGCAGGCCCCTCAAGCGCGGCTTGGGAGAAGGGGTCTTGCGGGTACAAGGCATCATCACTTACCGCGAAATCTGGGGCCCATGGCCTGCCATGGGTCTTATGGTGTGGGGCTTGCTCGGGTGTGTGCGGCCTATCGGCTCCCTCGTCATCGAGTGCGTTCGGCTGCGGCAAGAGTATGTCGTCGTCACTGGAAGAAAAATAGTCTGCGCCCTGTTCGGTAACCTGCCCGGCATCGTCCTGCAACACGTCTTCGTATTGTTCATCTTGCATGCCTTCGTCGGGTTCCTGCAATGCCTCTGCTATTTGCTGTGCTGGTGTCATGACATCGATGTCTGGTGTGTCAAAATGAGAAGGGTATGTCTGGTTGTGCACGTCATCGGGTGAAAGTATGGGTATTTCTGGATCCGCGAATGGTTTTTCGGGGGGTTCGGTTAAAATGTCTCTTGTCTCGCTTAACAACTGGCTTGTATCGTCAGTCATGATTTGCGAGCGTGCTTGGAGAAAAGTAGGTGCTGGCACAGCGGCCTCGCCCGATGATCGCCGCCCTCGTTTTTTTACTTTGGGGGCCAAGACATCCCTTGTACTCTGCTCAAGCAAACCCTTTACCCTGCTTGTGGGGTATTTTAGGTGCGCTGGTTCGTGGGCCGGTGTGGGTGGCTCTGCGGGGACGATTTCTTCATCTCTTTTAAGGAGGGCCTTTGTTTGATCCGGCGTAAGAGAAATTGGTGGGGGGGTGGGGGGCGGTAGCCCCGCTTTTTGATTGTGCGTTGTTAATTGCTCGAGGTCTTCGTAATCGATAAGAACCCTGAGCGGCTTGTTGTTTTTTGTAATAATGTAATTGTAACCGTGATCTGAAAGAACGGCAGCAAAACTTGCCCTTGCCTCTGTGACGTTAAGAACGCGGACCTTTCCAAGGTATTTGTCTGTGTACTCAATCATACCGCTATGTTGTGATTTATACGACTGGGTGTTTTTTTATTGTGTTTTCTGCAACAATATACGCCCACTGATTCTGTACAATATAACTAACGCGGTGTAATGTAAAGTTGTTTTTGTGGATATTGTTTATTATTTTTTATTTCATGTGATCGCAAACAAAAGATGGCCGGCGCAATAAATAACGTACAGAATCTTGTGGTGCCTGGTGCGTCAGTGGTGATCATGGTTTTTGTTTTTTATGTGACGCGCAAGCTCGCCCGGCGTGGAATTGATCACAGACTTGTGAAACACACTCGAAAAAAAACATTTTGCTGTTGTTTTGAACGCTATTCTGTACGTTTTTATTTTAGCATTCCTAAAAGCGCCTTGCCGGTGTAAGATTTTTTGCAGCGCACCAGGTCCTCTGGCGGGCCCTCAAAAAGAATGGTCCCGCCGTTATCCCCACCCTCTGGACCTAAGTCAATAACATGATCTGCAACTTTGATGACGTGAAGATTGTGTTCAATCACAATAACTGTGTTACCATGGTCTACAAGTTCGTTTAATACTCTAATGAGATTCTTCACATCTTCGTAATGCAGGCCTGTTGTTGGTTCATCCAATATATATATTGTGCTGCCCGTTGGGCGTTTAGCCAACTCCCTCGACAGCTTTACTCGTTGAGCCTCCCCCCCCGAAAGGGTCGTGGCAAATTGACCAAGCTCTATGTAACCAAGCCCAACCTTAAAAAGGGTCTCACATTTCTTTTTGATGGCAGGGATATGATCAAAAAAAACCAGGGCCTCTTCTATCTTCATATTAAGGCAATCTGAGATGTTCTTTCCCTTAAAAAAGACCGATAATGTCTCTTCGTTAAAACGCCGGCCCTGACAGGTCTCGCACTTCACATAAACATCCGGGAGAAAATGCATTTCTATCCGCATCACACCATCACCCTCGCACGCGGGGCAACGACCACCTTTGACATTAAACGAAAATCTACCAGGTTGATAACCCCGCGCCTTAGATTCGGGGAGTTCGCTAAAAAGATCCCTGATATGTGTAAAAAGCCCCGTATAAGTTGCGGGGTTTGACCTTGGGGTGCGGCCAATGGGCGACTGATCGATGCTGATCACTTTATCGATGCCCTCTGTATTGGTGATGGCTTTAAACCCCCCGATTTTAACCTTGGATTTATAAATCCTTTGCATCAGGGCGGGAAAAAGCGTGTGATTGACGAGTGTTGACTTGCCCGACCCCGAAACACCCGTGACACAAATAAACTTGCCCAGCGGAAAGCCCACGTTGATCTTTTTAAGATTGTTTTCGTGAGCCCCCAATAATTGAAGGGTGATCCCCTTGCCGACCCGCCGCTTGTCAGGGATGTCAATTTTGCGTTTCCCTGTAAAATAATCACTTGTTAATGATCTTTTGGCCCCTTTTAAACCCTTAAAATCGCCGGCATAAACAATCTCCCCCCCATGAACCCCGGCCCCCGGGCCTAAATCTACGATGTAATCCGCGCAGCGAATTGCCTCTTCGTCATGTTCGACTACAATGACCGTGTTACCGATGTCGCGTAACCCCTCAAGCGTACTGATCAGCCGCTTGTTGTCCCGCTGGTGCAGGCCAACGCTTGGCTCATCAAGCACATAAGTCACGCCAACAAGGGCAGACCCAATTTGGGTGGCAAGCTTGATCCTTTGCGATTCACCTCCCGAAAGGGAGTGGCTCTTTCGATCGAGCGATAAATAATTTAAGCCCACATTTAATAAAAACGACAGGCGCGCGCGCACTTCTTTGACGATGGGTGCTGCAATGAGTTTCTCATCAGACGCAAGATCCAGGCTACCAAAAAAACCAGCGGCCTTCTCAACGGACATCGCAAGAACATCACCAATACTTATCTTGTTTATTTTAATACTCAGGCTTTCTTTTTTAAGCCTTTTGCCCTCACATTGAGGACAACATTGATAGCTCATGAATTTTGTAATCTCGGCCCGCATCCAATCCGATTCGGTTTCTCTATAACGCCTCATCAAGTTGCTTTTAATGCCCTCAAAAAAACCGTCGTAAGAATATTTTCCGGCTTTTATTTTTATATATTCGCCGGATCCATCAAATAAAACAGACCTCACCTCATGAGAAAGATCCTTGTATGGTGTGTTGAGACTAAACCTAAATTGCGCGGCGACGGCCTCGAGGAGCGATTGATAATAATTTGTTTTTTTTCCAAACCACGGAACAATGGCCCCCTGATTGATGCTTAAGTTTTCATTGGGGACCACGAGCCCCTCGTCAACAAACATCAGCTCGCCCAGCCCATCACAGTGCGCACAGGCGCCCAAGGGTGAATTAAATGAAAACATCTGCGGTTCAATTTTTGGATAGGATATACCGCAGTGAAGGCACGCGTTTTTGATGCTTAAAATTTGTGTCTGCTCGGGCTCTCTTGAGGCGCCCAGAAAATCTATTTTGACAATACCGTCGGCCAGAACAAACGCCGACTCAAGCGCCTCGGCGATCCGGAAACGGTTGTTTGAATTAATGGCCAGCCTGTCAACAACGACATCAACATTGTGTTTTCTTTTTTTATCGAGGCTGACCACTTCATCGGACAAATCGTAAAGTCTGTCGTCAACTCGCACTCTGACAAATCCCTGTGACTTGAGCCGCTCGAGTTCTTTCTGGTGTTCTCCTTTTCTTTCTCTGATGACGGGCGCAAGAATGTTCACGCGTCGTTCTGCGTGTTTTGACAGAAGCAGGCTCACAATTTGTGACACATTTTGTTTTTCGATAGGGCGTTCGCATTGGTGGCAGTAGGGCCTGCCGATTCTTGCAAACAACAGCCTTAAATAGTCATTGATTTCTGTACTGGTGCCAACCGTTGACCGTGGATTATGACTCTGTGATTTCTGTTCTACGGAGACGGCGGGGGAGAGCCCCTCGATCGCGTCAACATCGGGCTTGTCCATTTGATTAAGAAACTGTCTTGCGTAAGCGGACAGGGATTCTACATAACGCCGCTGCCCCTCTGCATAAATGGTATCAAAGGCAAGCGATGATTTGCCGGACCCGGACAGGCCAGTCATCACAATAAGCCGATCCCGCGGCAGTTCGATGCTGATGTTTTTTAGATTGTGCGTGCGCGCGCCCCTGATGATGATTTTTTTTGTCATGGGAAGAGGGGTCCGGGAAAAGGGGTCAGTCCGGAAAAGGGGTCAGAAAAGGGGTCAGCAGAAAAGGGGTCAGCAGAAAAGGGGTCAGGACTGGACATAGGACAATAAACCACGGAAAAGGGGTCAGAAAAGGGGTCAGGACTGGACATAGGACAATAAACCACCAAGATAGGCCTTGGCTTTTTCATTGACCAATTCGCTATCCTCTCTCAGTTTTTTAAACCGTTGCAAACTTTTTGATACTGCTTGCGGCTCCATATGCATCGTTCTGGCAATTTCATTATGGGTCTCGCCATTTACCTCTCTCATCAAATAGACTATCATCGCCCTTGGTTCGTTATATAATCGTCCTGTATTGCGCTCTATATCCACCATCCTCACACCATACTCATTCATGATATACCCTATTATTTTTTTTACATCTACCCTCTGTTTCTTCGGCCTTCTTAAGGTAGGCAGCGTCCTGTCTTTTTTTATTTTATCTGTATAATTGTACTTGATCCAATCTCTAAAGCCCTCCGAACCCTGTATCGTAACCCTGCTTTTTAAGCCTTCGATTTTTACCAAATACGGGGCTTTTTTTGATTTTACAAATTCATCAAATTTTTTTTGTGCCGCCTTTTCTGTTTTTGAAAAGTCTTTCAGGATTTCATCAACAACCAACCATTGTGGCCTTTGCTTTTTATTAAGATAAGCACCGTGGCTTGTCCAAGGGTGATGTTCGGGTTGCCTGCATAACCCTGCCTCAACCGGATTTAAGTGAATATAGCGTATGAGCGATAATAAATACTCGTCGTTGGGTTCTGTAATTATTGATTTAAATCTTCCGCGAAAGAGTGGCCCGTCTTTTTTATATTTTCTATTGTAATAAATTGTGTAATTGCCATTCAAGTGACGCATGGCCCGTGAGAGCCCGCAATTTGGCGTGCGAACCATTAAGTGATAACGGTTATCCATGAGGCTGTAGCCGTGCACCTCGACATTCCACAACCCGCGTATTTCGGACAATAACTTAAAATAATACCACCGATCCTCGTCTTCATGAAAAATATTCCAACGGCGTGATCCGCGATTCATGACATGATACCACGCACCCTCATATTCTATCCTCAGTGCCCTACTCATAAACCGCGCCGTATCATTTTTATTGTCCTATGTCCAGTCCTGACCCCTTGCCCTTGCCTCCGACAACGACAGGCCTCGCAGCCCCTGCCCTCTGCAGTTGAATCAAATCAGCGAGGATCTTTTTTGCCTCTTGAAGCTGAAGTGTGGGATCTATCACCAGCCCTTTGGTTTTGTCCTCGGTTTCATGTGCCCCTTTAATTAAATCAGCCGCCTTGACAACACCCCCCCTGTCCGCGCGGTCCTGAAGTCTTTTAATTTCCTTAAATCCTTTATCACGCGAGACCCGTTCCGCCGATCGTCTTTTGAGCACTTCAATCTGTTGATCTGTCACTGGCTGATATCTTGAGGCCCCAAAGAGCGGATTTGCACCAAACGACACAAAGGGCTCCACCTGAGCAGGAACCAGTGAATATTCTAAATCCCTTTCATCGTTTCCATCACGATCTGTCATGGAGGGGATCACAACGTCACTCTTGACTCCGTCATGCTGTGTTGATCTGCCATCGGGGATATAGAAAAAACCCACCGTCACCTTAACAGCCCCTTGGCCCCTCATGCCTTCTCCGGTGAGCGTTTGTGTCGTACCCTTACCAAAGGTGTTTGTATCACCCACCACAACAGCACGGCTGTAGGCCTTTAATGCCCCTGCCAGAATCTCAGAGGCCGATGCCGACATACGTGAGACAAGGATGACAACGGGACCTGCAAACTCCACATGCAAATCCTCATCCGAAACACGCTCAAGTCCCTGCTGTGCAGAAACACCCATCTTAACAATCGCCCCCTTTTGAATAAAATAACCCGCGATCTCAACGGCAGCGTCTAAGAACCCCCCTGGGTTTTGAGACAGATCGATGACCAGGCCGTCCAGATTTTGTTCCTTTGCCTTTCTTAATAATTCCTTAACGTCTCTGGCGCTGGACCCCGCGTCTTCCTCTCTTAAATCTTCCATATAAAAACCCTTAAGGTCTATAATGCCTACTTTATATGGAGTCTGTAAACCCTTTGCCCCATCAGGCCTGACCGTGTCTATCTTCAAGGTGGCCTTCTCATTATCGACTTTGATTTTATCTCTCACAATGGTGATGACATGTTTTTTTGTCCCATCCGGCCCTTCCTTGCTCACCGTTAAAGTAACGCTTGTGCCCTTTGGTCCCCTGAGTAAGGCAACCACATCATCCAAACTCAACCCTGCGACCGAGACCATCTTTCCGTCTTCCTGAGTCACTCTCATAATTTTATCACCAACCCTGAGCTTACCACCGCGCGCGGCCCCTCCCCCGGGCAAAACACTACCAACGTAGAACGCCCCATTTCGGACTACAATATCGACACCAACGCCTTCGAACGAATGGGTCAGCATGATATTAAATTCCCCAAGTTCGGCTGGTGTAAAATAAGTGGTATGAGGGTCGAGGCTTGCGCCTACAGAATCCATTAATGTATCAGCAAGTTCTAAAAACGACCTGCCAGCAAAGTGCGTGGCAGAGCGCTCGTAGCTCTCTATTACCTTTTTCTTGGCATTATCAATCGTCGCACCATCCACCATATATTCCGCCACCTGAAAATGAATGATGTTCGCCATTAAAGACTCTTTGGCCGCGCTATTTTCCGGATACACCCGCTGCTCAACATCAGTCAGTTTCGTAGCCCCTTGGTTGAGATGATAATCCTGCCCCAAAAAACCCCGTGCAAACTCGAGATCTTCCTCTGCCCTCTCCAAAACCCTGTCGTTAATCACTGTAATGTCTGTGCATTGACCAGCAGCGACCTTGGAGATTGTCTCTTGCAATACCACGCGTATCTCTTTCACATCACTCATGAGGAGCCGTGTCTTTGTGGGATCAAGGGCCTTAATATACTGCTCAACAAATCGTGCATGGAGCTCAGGGGTCCATTCGTTATAGGTCGCATGCTGCTCAAACATCAGCTGAATGACCTGCGGAATGTTATCGCAAACATCATCTTCAACAGTAAAATGTGATTTGGGTTCAACAGAAAGGCCCATACGCGTTTTCCTATTAAGAATGAATTCTCAAAGCCTATGATGTATTATCGTTTTTTTTCTTAAGGAGTTGCGTCT
>JADGCS010000023.1 GCA_015228875.1 Deltaproteobacteria bacterium
TAGTCATATTGAATGCCATCAAAAAAGGCATCCGCCTCACACAAATTACCAATCCCCTGACCATCACAGTTTTCATCACCAATAAGGGTGGTGTCTTCAGCTCCGGGATTCACTTCAAAGGCGTCATCATTGCAGTCGGTATTATTTTCAGAATATCCAGTTAAAAAACAAACTTGCTCAGATAAAGCATCATCTGCCCCATAGCCATCACCATCGCCATCAACATAGGCGGTGATCGTCACACCCTCGTCATATTCACCATTGCAGTTGTTGTCCAAAGTATCACAAATCTCATCGACAGGTGAGTAATTGGTATCCGCATCAATATAATCACCGCCAATACAAACCTTTACGTTACCAGAACAAAGCCCATTGGTATTATCAGCAGCTATAGCTTCAATCCCATTATCGATATCACCATCACAGTTGTTATCTTGATTATCGCAAGTCTCATCAACAGGAACGTAGTTTGACTCAGCAGCAACAAACTCCCCACCAGCGCAAACTTTTACATTATCAGCACACAAGCCCTTTGTGTTATCCGTGGCAATTGGTGCAACGCCATCATCCACACCATTTGCACAATCATTATCAACACCATCGCAAACTTCGGCAGCAGGCACATAGTTTCCCGAACTCTCTCGCCATCCAAGCGCACCTTCGCAAGTCTCAATGTTACCAGAACAAGCACCTTGCTGATTAGCTGCAAGCCTGCTTATGAGCCCATCATCAACACCACCGGCACAGTCATTATCTAAACCATCGCATACTTCAGGAGCTGGAACATAATTCGATTCAGCCACAACAAACTCCCCACCCATACAAACCAAAACATTCCCCGCACAAAGCCCTTGCGTGTTTAAAGCTGGCAAGTCCGCAACAGCATCATCAACAACACCAGAACAGTCGTTATCAATATTATCGCAGGTGGTATCTGCGGCATCGGGGTTGATGTCTGGGTTATCATCATCACAATCAGTTCCACCAGCTAACACCGAATCAAACCCATCCCCATCAACATCAACTAAATCTCCGTCTACGCAGTCAT
The DNA here is from genome assembly GCA_015228875.1 of Deltaproteobacteria bacterium. Classification (GTDB taxonomy): domain Bacteria; phylum UBA10199; class UBA10199; order UBA10199; family JADGCS01; genus JADGCS01. Next base: position 1,049 of record JADGCS010000023.1, read on the forward strand.
TGTCTTTGCCATCATAAGGGATCTCGGTCGCATCGGGATTTACATTTTTATCGTAGTCACGGCAATCGGCGCCGCCGTCTCTGATGGAGTCAAAGCCGTCTTCATCGCAGTCGTTGTACTTGTACTCAACTGGACGTAAACGAGGGCGATACCAAATGAGGCGATCATGCAAATACTGTTTATAATTGCAGGGTTTTTTAAAAGGGACGATGACAGGTTTTTTGGTCCAGCTCCCCCAAGGGAGCATACTGCTAAATGGTTTTGATGGACCGGCAAAGGCACTACTTGAAAATAAAAACAGGAGTGCAAATAAATTAATTGTGATTAAAAATCGTTTCATGATTGCCCGTCTCGTGAATACTTTAGCCCCTTGTATCTATCAACCGTCTTATCGTCATATTCATAAATTTGTTGCGTGATTTTTATAGAGAATCAGCAGTATTTTTTCTTTGATTACAAGGGGTTGCGGTGCGTAGCACCGCCTTGGAACTTAGGCCGCCGATGAGGCGGCTAGGGTTGCTTGGTTTAGCTTAAAACCCTCGATTTGTTGCGAGCTCGTTAAAAGGGCTTAATTTGTGGCGGCAGAAAAATTATCCATAAACCCTTTATGGTAAAGCAAGAGCGAGGGGACCAGGGCTTGGCGTGGTTGTTGCTTATTTGTTTTTTAACTGCTGTCTTTGAGAGCAATAACCATGACAAGACCGCACGTTGCATAATGGCCATTATGCGATGTGCCGAGCGGGAGCGGTTTTTATGTAGTAAGTTAGGCTTTAGGGGCATTTATGCCACTAAAGTCTTACTTAATACAATACCCGTAGGGTGCTGCCGCCGATTTGAGACCTTTGTTGTCCTAAGCGAACGTAGAGAGTCGAAGGACCTTTGCAAAGCGTTTTTAACGGGCGTAGTTTGTTGCGGCTGGGTTTTTGCATGATGACGGGTGGGTGGGGTTTTGGAGATTAATTTGTGGCCGAATGGCAATTTGATTATTCAAGCCTCTTCACTCTTGATAAACATATCGATTACATTAATGATGTTTTTTCTTTTTTTAGTGGGCAATTTTTGAAGCTGTGTAAATCGTTTCCAAAGTCGAGTGTCAGATGATTTGCTTCTACTTGTCTTTACAGGTTCCCTGCCAAGTAATTCGTCTGTGCTGGTTTCTAAGGCATCGGCTAATGCTGCTAATATGTGAGCTGGTGGATATTTTGTCTCAGCTTCATAATAAGCGATCATTCTCTGAGTGATGCCAAGTTCTTTTGCAAGGTCTCTTTGAGAAAGTCCCGCTGCTTTTCTAAAGGCAGCCATTCTCTTGCCAAACTTTCCATCATTACCATTTGTTTGCTTTCTTTTTGCCATAATAAAATCCCAAGGTTTAAGATTGGGTTTATTATAGACTGCGATTTCATTTTTCATAAAATTCTCCCTCTAAATCCTTGACCACATGATACGATTATCGTATCAGCAATTGAACCGAAGAATGATGAGTTAAAAATCATCGTTTTCCACTTGACAGTTTTAGCACTTGACTCATTTTTTGGCTTGTTTTGAGTGATTTGGTTTTTAAAAAGGGACCATCAAGTATCCGGCAAGATCCATTGATGGCCCTTGAAAGGAGTTCTTTCTTTTAGGAAAGAACGGAACAACTCCTTTCTGCCACAATTCTTAAGGCAAGATCAAGATGTCTATCGATCAAAAGCTCATAGAGCAGTTAAAAAGAAAAACTTCTCTTAGTGATTATATTCAATTACGCGGTGTAAAACTAAATAAGGTGGGCAACAATTATAAAGGGCTCTGTCCCTTTCATAACGAGACCGCACCATCCTTTACAGTCAATCCTCAAGATAATCTCTGGCAATGCTTTGGCTGCGGTATTGGTGGCGATGTTTTTAGCTTTGTGGAACGGTTCGACAAGGTTGGATTTTCAAAGGCTGTGCAGATTGTAGCCAAAAATCAAGGCAGCTCCCTAAAAGAACCGCCACCACAAAACACACCAACGCAGGATTCAGTCAGACAGATTAAACTCTTAAACCACGTTGTTAAATTTTATCAGCAGGAACTTGTTAATGACAAACGGGGATTGGATTACCTCAAACAACGCGCCATCACTGACAAGCAAAGCATTTTGGATTTTGGCACAGGGTTTTGTGCCGGTAATCTCAGTAACATTCTACCAACTGACGAGGACACATTAGATCAATTAAAACAAATCGGTATTTTAAATAAAAACGGTCACGAGATGTTTTATGGTTGTGTGGTGTTTCCATTAACTGATTTTGATGGGACTATTTTGGGTCTTTATGGCAGACGTGTTGTTGAAGATCAGGTCTCACACTTATATTTGCCAGGACCCAGAAAAGGACTGATGAACTGGCAGGCAGCCAAACGAAGTCGCAATCTGATCTTTGCTGAATCCATTATAGATGCACTCACCTTATACTCTCATGGGTTTAAAAATGTGATCCCTGTTTACGGGACAAATGGATTTACAAACTGGCACGAGGAACTCTTTAAACGCTATCCCATTGAACAGGTGTTTATCTGCTTTGATAATGATGAGGCTGGCAGAACGGGGGCTTTTTCTGTCAGGGCAAAGGTCAAGCAGTTTAAACCAACGGGCAAGCGGGTCCATATCGATATTGTTAATTTGCCTTGTAAGGATATAAACGATTATTTTTGCAAAGGTCATTCGGCTGATGATTTTAAAAACCTCTTAAAATCAACAGCAAAAAAAATCCCAGATGAGGCCATACAACCCGTAAAAAAAGAACGTTTCTATGAGATCACAGAGCATGGATTTAAAATCTCTTATGCTCAAAGAGAATACGAGGTTAAAGGCATATCCAGACAAGGGACTCAGCTCAAAGCCACTATCAAAGCAAGCTCAGACTTAACCGGTGAGCGTTTTCAAATCACCACACTCGATTTTTACTCCTTAAGGTCCAGAGATTGGTTTGCCAAGGTTTTAAAAGACCTGTTTAACGAACGCTTTGAGATTGTGTTTGAGGACTTAAACCGCATCTTAACCAAAATAGAGCAATACGAACCACCAAAAGAAAAAACAGCGCAGATAAAACGCATGACCCAGGCAGAACGAGAAGAAGCACTCATATTTTTACAAAAAAAAGACCTGCTAAATGAAATCTTGAGCGACCTTGAGTTTTTAGGGTTTACCGGTGAAGAAACCAATAAACTCACAGCCTATCTGGTGGCGACTTCAAGAAAAATGGAGGAACCACTCTCACTTTTAGTACAGTCAAGGTCAGCAGCAGGCAAATCAACTTTGCAGGACGCTGTTTTAAATCTTTTACCGGACGAAGATAAAATCAAATACACACGCCTTACAGATCAAGCCCTGTTTTATAAAGATGAGAACAGTCTGATTCATAAAGTGTTAGCTATCGAAGAAGCCGCAGGTGTTGGCGGTTCTGCTTATTCTATAAGGGCTTTGCAATCTGCAAAGGAACTCACCGTGGCCACAACCAGCAAAGATCCGGCAACGGGGAGATTAAGAACCGAAGAGTACAAAGTCAAAGGACCGCTCTCAATCATGATGACAACAACAGCCATTGATTTAGATCACGAGATGGAGACACGTTTTTTATCGGTGTCGGTCGATGAGACACAAGACATGACCCAGAAGATTCATAACAAGCAGCGTGAGTCTGAGACTTTGGAGGGTTATTTATCAAAAAAGCGAATCGAACAGGCACAAACCAAACACCACAATGCTCAACGGCTTTTAAAGCCTTTGATCGTGATTAATCCCTATGCACCCCATCTTAAGTTTCCATCTGATAACTTAAGGAGTCGCAGAGACCATAAAAAATACTTAGTGCTGATTAAGGCTGTGGCTTTTTTGCACCAGTATCAAAGAGCGGTTAAAAAAATAAAACATCTGGAGCAAACGATTGAGTACATTGAGGTCACGCTGGACGATATTAAGACAGCCAACAAACTCGCAAGCGAAGTGCTTGGGCGGTCGTTAGACGAACTCTCAGCCCCTTCAAGGACACTTTTGGGATTCATTCAAAAGATGGTTAGAGAAGCAGTTAAAAAGGAAAATAAAAAAGAATCTGAGCTAACCTTAAAGAGACCTTTTATTTTTAACCGCAAAATGATCCGTGATTATGCTAAATGGAGCGACTGGCAGGTCAAGACGCACATTACAGAACTGGAAGAACTTGGTTATGTCTATTCCCATATGGGCTCTAAAGGTAAAGAGTACATTTATGAACTCAAACTCACTGATGACAAAACCCCCACCGAAAAAATCTATTTAGACCTGACTGATGTCACCAACTTGGAGGGTCAAAAACCCTACTTGGTGGCTTAAAAATCAACTTGGAGGGTACTTGGTGGTGGTGTCACCACCAAGTTCTAGCCTAGTACCACAAAGGGTTTGAGCTGTTTTTAGAGTGACTTGGTGGTGATTTTGGGAGAATGTACTAGGGGGAGGGGCATGGTTTGCATATAGAAGTCGCAATCGAAAAGTATCTCAACATATTAAAGAGGCAGGCCTTAAGTTCAAGGACAATCCATGCTCGAAAGATCAGGTTAGAGTTTTTAACAATCTATTTAACCAAAATTGAGAAAAAAGATATTAGATCAGTTACTCCGAAAGACATCTTACAATTTAAACAGTTTATTTATCAGAAACCCTGGCAACAGCACACGGTTTACGGAGTTTTAGAGGCGGTTCAAAATTTTTTTAACAGGCTACATAGAGAAGATTTGTTGTTCATCAATCCCGTAGAAAAAGTTCTTAAAGCATCCAAACCCATTCCCAAACTACACAAGATTTTAACAATCACAGAAATGAAGCAGCTTTTAAACAGTCCGTTTGAGCGATTTGTAAAAACAGGTTTAAGAGACAAAGCCATGATAGAGCTTCTTTATTCAACCGGCATACGACTCTCTGAACTGCGCAACCTTAAAAAATCAAACATAGATTTTAAAGACAATGTTATTTTTATAGAACGGGGCAAGGGGCGCAAAGACAGAGTTGTGCCCCTTGGTCGTCATGCCAGACGCGCCCTTGAATCATATCAAACAAGCTTACGGCCGAGGCTCATTCATAAAAAAACAGAGATTTTGTTTTTGAACAAAAATGGAAAGAAGATGGATATTAATATGCCCGCCATTGTCTTGAAAAAGTACGCAAAGTTGAATGGTCTTAAAAAAAGAATTTATCCTCACCTTTTGCGCCATACAATGGCAAGTCACTTTTTAGAAGCTGGTGCGACAATAAGCATCGTTCAGCATGTTTTAGGGCACGCATCCCCTGAAACAACGCAGATCTACACGCAAATGCGACCCCATGAATTAAGAATCTGTTATCTGCGCTTTCATCCGCTTGAAAAAAATAAATTATTTCAAAAGTTGTACAAGAGTGGTTTGTTTTTTAGATCTGGTGGTAAAGCATGAAAACGAAAACAGCAGATTACATAGAATTGTTTTTACAATACGAAAAGACAAAGGGGCGCAGGTCTTTAGCCGCTGTGCGTGTTTATTTAAGAAAACATTTTTTAGCTTATCTTGAAGAACAGAATAAACTTTTCATAGAAGACATAACCCATGACCTGTTGCAGGACTTTCAATTATCGCTGGCGTTTAAAAGAAAAAACAACAATGAGTTTTATACCATCACAACACGTCACAGAATTATATGTTCATTGGGTTCTTTTTGCAGGTGGTTAGCCGATCAGGATTATCTTGTGATTAATCCTGCCAGAAAACTTGTAAATGTGAAAATCCCTGAACGTCTACCCCGTCATGTACTCACTGAAAAAGAAATGAGTCAGTTACTTGAATCTATAGACACAAGCACCACACTGGGTTTTAGAGACAGAGTCATCATGGAACTATTTTACGGCACAGCAATGCGCAAAAATGAACTTAGAAATCTAAAATTGAGTGATGTGGATCTTGAGAATGGTTATATTTTTATTGAGCAAGGTAAAGGACGCAAAGACAGAGTGGTACCGATAGGATCGGGCTTAAACAAGCTCATTAAAGAGTACATTTTATGTGTAAGGCCCAAACTCAACACTTATGGTGATAATCCATATTTGATAATAACCTATAAAAGAAAAGGACCTGTCTGCACATCGGTTATTGACCAAAGGTTTAAAGTAACTGCAAAAAAATCATTTCTAAATAAAAAAATATATCCTCATTTGCTCAGACATGCTTGCGCAACGCACATGATTAGACGAGGAGCCCCTTTAAGACATGTGCAGGAACTCTTAGGACATCGAAGTGTCAGATCAACTCAGGTTTACACACACATCACAATTAATGACCTTAAAAAAGCACACAAAAAATATCATCCAAGGGAACACATGTAATAGATCGAGGGGCAGACCCGCCCACCCTTTAACATGCCAGCACCGCGCAGTAACCAACAACGCCCGTTAAAAAGGCTTTGCCAATTAAAAAACAAAGGTCTCAAAGGCGGCAAAAAACCGCTCTCGCTCGGCACATCGCATAACACCGGTATTATGCAACGTGCCCTTGACATTTCTAATGTCAAGGGTCCCCTCGCTCCCGCTTTACCATAAGTCCTTATGGTAATTTTTCTGCCGCAACAAATTAAAAGCCCTTTTAACGAGCTTGAGGTTTATCGTTACTAAACAGCATTAGCGAGCAGCCCAAGCCGCCTCGCGGCGGCACAAATCCCAAGGCGGCGCGTTGCGCCGCTACCCTTTTTCAAAAACAGCACATATTGGGGAGAGACCATAACCAAATTCTCGTGCAAAAGAATATGTTGTATATTGGTGAAACACCGGATGATGTTAAGAATATTAATGGAGAGTTATACTCACTCGCAGGTGGCAAGGCCTCTGTTGCCCGAGATAACGGCGAGGGCTTTAAGATGACGGGAGATTATGAAGATGGTTACACAAGTTTTGAGGCCAATGGGACAAAGCTGGCGTATAGTGATAGCGATTCTTTGATTGGGGTTTTAAATGAGAATGGGGTTGAACTGTTTGATGCAAGTGCGGGTAGTGTTGTTAATACTAACCAGAGGGGATGTGTGGCCAGTGATGCGAGAAGACCGGTTTTGATGAAGAGCATCGGTCGGGTGATTTACTGTGGGATGGGAGAGAAGGTTGGGGTTGATGATGCGTCTTTGGAATATGCGACAACTCTGGAAAAAGATAATGCAATGGACGGTGTTCATAAAAAAATTAAAATAATTGCTCCCGAAGAGGGTCTGCAACTTGTAAATGTTTTGGGGTTTGATTCTCGTAAGATTGATGGTTATCAGTGGACTGTTGTTGCGTTTAGTGATGGGGAGAATGTGAGGATTAGGGCTGTTGAAGGTGATGGTGAATTTGGAAAGGTAAAATGGTTATCAGATATTTGGCAGGGTTCTTCTCAGATCAGCATTAAAGAAATCACCTTTTATCAAGGTCAACAGAGTGATTCTGATTTCTCAAGATTTGCCATACTGGATTCACAGAGCAAAAAAGTCTGGCTTGGCAAGGCAAACATTGATTCAGGTGTCTTTATGTTGGATAAAAATGATTATGTTACTGTCGGCAAGAATCCACAAGGTATGCAGTTTAGCGAGACAAGCGGCAATCTCTATGTGCTCAATCGAGATGACCAGAACATATCAATCATACCCCTTAAATCTGATAAAGTGACTGCCATTGAAAAACCAGCGGTCAAAAAAACAATAGATATTGCTACATCTATACTTGGAAAAACAATAACCTTTGCGCCAAACAGTTTCGCAATTAAAAATAATAACCTCTTTGTTGCAGATGAAACCACAAAGGCATTGATACTGGTTGATTTAACCGAACAGGAGATAACATTAGCAGACCCACCAGAACCAGAAGAGCCCGTTTTTATTGACAATGATCAAGACGGCTTTAACTCTGATGTAGATTGCAATGATAATGATGCGGCAAATAACCCAGATGCAACAGAAATCTGTGGTGATGGCATTGACCAAAATTGCGATGGTGTTGATACAGCCTGTTCACGTGGTGGGCGTTAAAAATTTAAAGACGATTTCCAAAAATAAAATAGGTTGAACCTGATTGTGCCCCACCTTTTCTATTGTAGGGATCACCAATACCAATTTCAAGCTTACCATCTCCATCAATATCACCAAGAAATTTTGTTGATCTGCCGGCCTCAGCACCAGTCTCCGTTTCAGCTCCAAGAATATGCGCAGGACCCGAATTAATATTTAGAGTCCCGGAGATTGGGCCTTTAAATAAATAAGCCTTCCCGACATTCTGAGACCCCAACAACAAATCCACATCCCCATCCCCATCCTGATCCGCAGCATCAATGGCATAAGATGAATCACTAAGTTCAGAACCATACTCACCGCAAATGTAGGCATAGGAATTAACAGAAGTGAGTGTCTTACTCGTGAGTGGATTGCTATAAATATAGATAGCCCCAGAATCAGTGCCATTACAGTTATTATAGCGCGCGCCAATAACTAAATCAGGTAAACCGTCACCATCAAAATCGGCTGAGTCACTCGCAAACAAAGCAGATCCAAATTCAAAACTCGATGATCCAGTGATTACAGAATCAGCATCATCAGGGGTCATTGTTGTTGAGGGGTCTTCGCTACCAAGATAAATATAAATGTGACTAGGAGCGGAGAGGCTTAGATTTGGAGATGTGATTGCAATATCAGTAAAACCATCACCATTAAAATCAGCTGCAGCAGCCGTGCCTCCAAAATACGCTAGTGTACCAGTACCCGTAAAAGTAACGTCAGCATCAGCCAATGATGTTGATGAACCATCATCTGCGATTGGTCCAAATATAAGGTACGCCTGACCGGCATCTGTGCCACCATCATTATTGACAGGCGCAGTAATTAAGATGTCATTATACCCATCACCATTAAAATCACCGGCAGGAATAACAACAGCACCTGCGTAGTCAGGTGAGGCTTTGCCAATCCATTTATGATCTGCATCTACGAGTTCTATTGCAGATGTGATAGGACCTGATAATAAATAAGCACTGCCAGTAGATGAAGAATTTCTCTGTGCGCCAATTAAAATATCACCTTTGCCATCATCATTTACATCACCAGCATAGGCTAACGAGCTGCCGGCCCAGTCTCCATAAATCTCCCCCGAGATCATAATATAATCATTAGAATCCCACCCATTAACAGGATTACCCGGCAAAATAAAAGCATACCCAGTTCCATAAGGTGCCCCTGAGCTCCAACCTGGGGCCCCAACAAGTGTATCCGGCACACCATCGCCCGTTATGTCTCCAACAGCCGCCATCGAAAAACCCATATAGTCATATTGGATCCCATCAAAAAAAGCATTAGCTTCACTCAAATTTCCAACACCCTGCCCATCACAGTTTTCATCACCAATAAGTGTGGTATCCTCGGCAACACTTGGGTTGACAGTGGCGTCGGCGTCGTTGCAGTCTGTAGAATTGGACACATAGGACGGATAGGGCGAATGGCAGTTTGTTACTGATATATCCGGGTTGCCATAATTATCACTATCAGCATCTTTGTACCACGTATAAAGCGGCAGACCCTCATCAATGCCATCCGCACAATTATTATCCAACTCATCACAAATTTCAGCCGTTGGAATATAATTGGTTGCTTTAGGTTGATAACCTAATACCCCCTCACAGTGTTCAAGATTTCCCTCGCACTCACCATTTTGATTAGAGGTGAGGCGGTCTGCAAGGCCGTTGTCAATGCCATCTGCACAATCGTTGTCAACGCCGTCACAGATTTCTGCGGTTGGGGTGTAATTGGTCGCGGAGGCCTGCCAGCCATCAACGCCATTACAGGTTTCAGTATTACCCGCACATTGGCCTTGGGTATTGCCAGCAGGGCGATTGGCTAAACCGTTATCAATGCCGCCTGTGCAGTCGTTATCGAGGCCGTCACAGATTTCTGCTGTTGGTGTGTAATTGGTAGCGGTGGCCTGCCAGCCATCAATGCCATTACAGGTTTCGGTATTACCCGAGCATAGGCCCTGTGTATTGCTTGCAGGGCGATCAACCATTCCATCATCAACGCCGCTGGCACAATCATTATCTAAACCATCGCATTGCTCGGCAGTTGGTGTGTAATTTGTTGCCTTGGGTTGATAACCTGCTGTACCCTCGCATGATTCCATGTTGCCCGCGCACTCGCCCTGTGTGTTGCTTGCAGGGCGATCGGCCAATTCATCATCAATGCCGTTTGCACAATCGTTGTCGAAACCATCACAAATTTCGGTGGTCTTAATATGATTTAAGCCATCAGGTTGCCAGCCCGCCGTACCTTCGCAGTTTTCTATGTCGCCAGAGCAGGGGCCTTGCTGGTTTGTGGTCAATCTGTCTGCTAAACCATTATCAACGCCACCTGCGCAGTCATTATCTAAACCGTCGCAAATCTCGGAAGAGGGCGTGTAGTTTGTAACAAGGGCCTGCCACCCGCGAGAACCCTCGCATGATTCCATGTTGCCCGCGCATGCGCCCTGTGTGTTGCTTGCAGGGCGGTTGGTTAGGCCGTTATCAATACCAGCAACGCAATCGTTGTCTAGACCATCACAGGTTTCTGCGGTGGGATTGTAATTTGTTGGTGCGTTTTCAAAAACACCATGTTCACAAATTTTTATATTTTCCTCGCAGGATCCTGCAATATTGTCGGCAGGTATTGGTGCAATCCCGTTATCAACGCCGCCCGCGCAGTCGTTGTCTGCGTTGTCACAGACCTCAACAGCACCCGGGTGTATGGCATTGTTAGTATCATCGCAGTCATCAGTATTAGCAACATAGCCCGCAGGCGCCGAGCTAGCGCACGTGCTTGTGCTCGCGGCGGGATTGCCGTAACCATCATCATCCGTATCGGCGTACCATGTATACGTTGGCAGTTCGTCGTCTGCGGGACCGTTGCAATCGTTGTCAAGCCCATCGCAAATCTCAACGGGCACCACACCGCACGTGCCGCAGGCGTTGGTCACGCCTTCGTCTGTCGTGCCGTTGCAGTTGTTATCGCGAGTATCGCAGGTCTCTGTTACACCCGGATGAACCCTGGCATCATAATCGTTGCAGTCACCGCCGCCGTCTCTTACAGAATCAAAGCCGTCTTCATCGCAGTCGTTATAACGAAGCGGGGTGCGGCCAAAAAGATTACTGGCCCCACCGAGACGCCCCCATTGATCCCGCTTGCTGGGGCAAGGTTTTTTAAAAGGTATCTTTACAGGCACCGTGCGCGAGTGTGAGGGAAAAGTTAAAACAGGGGCCTTTGGTTTTGCGTGGGCTGTTAAAGGCGCGGTTAAAAGAAAAATGGCGCAGATGATACAGAGGATGCATTTTGCGGGTCTGAGTTTCATGCTTTTTGGCTTGATTTGCTACTACCTCCCCAAGTCATTTTAATCAAATGATGTATCGCAATATTTATAATGGGGTTGTGTAAAAAATTGGGGGGCGGGACGGTGGCTGATAATGCGGTTTAGCCTCGATCAACCTCAAGCCCGCCTCAATTTGATCCACTCTGTGCGCCCCCTTTGGTGCAGGCAGGCAAAAAAGGGAACATAAACGCTTTTATGTTTAGCTTAAGCGAAGGGACCGACGTTGACGCTGCCATTGCCATTTTTTTTAATTGCTCTTTAACCCGACTTCACCCGTTCGACCTTAATTTTAACAATTTTTGCCCAAAAAACTTGTCCAAGCATTTGATTTTTCATACCACACCCTATCAAATTGCGCTGTAGTGCCGACCAAGACCCTTTGCAGACACATTTTTTTTTGGTAGAGGATAATGTCGCGTCCCATCAATATTGAGAATCATATCCCAGCTCAAATGAGACTCACGCCTCACCCGTCTTAAAAAATATTTATATCACTCATTCTCAATTGCTCATAGCTCGTGAAAAGCAATTTTGACCAATAAATTTAACGGTTGTACGAAAAAGCTTAATTTGATTGAAGACAGTGGTGTGTTCTTAAGTTTTTAAAATTGGGGCCATGGTATGAGGCCATGGCCCCATTAATCGGAACGACAGGATATCATTCCAATCACAATTCGTGAGACATATAAATCCCTTTGTGATGTTTTTGTCAAAGGAGAATTGTTGCCTGGGGATTGTGTCTGTCCACAATGCAAGGCAAGCAACCAATTGTATTTTACCGGAAAACGGGTTGCACGGGGTGTTGTCTGGCTTAGTGATAATCTGATTCCTGACTATCAGCGAGAACTTTTTCCGATAGCCTCTTGTCATCGTTGTGGTTTTTCTCCACGTGTTTTGTCTTGCGAAGTCCTTCCTCGCAAAACCTACTCCCTGCCGGTCATTGAGCATTTTATCCAAAAATACGTACCGGTAGATGCAGAGGGGCATAGTTTGCGTCAGGTAGTCGGGGCAACAGAAGGTGATCGTCCCCATTTTTCAACCTTGCACCGTTGGCTGGCCGGGCTTGGGGAGCGCGTGCTTGATCGCCTTTACCAACCCAAACCCGCCAAAATAAAATCTGATTCTGGCAGGCTTGGCAGTTCTACCCTGATTCCAACAGCGGCCCTCTTTGCCGAAACAGAAAAAAAACTCTCTCGAAGTATTGATGAACTCTGGCAAAAAAATTTTTGTATTACAGATTGGAAATACAAATCCATCAAACGATACGATCAATTGCTCGCCTGTCTCAAACTCATTTTTATGGCATTCAGTCTCTTTACAGACAGCTCACAACCACAACCGCTCACAAAATGGAACGCCTGGTTGATAGATTATTTTCATGTGGCGGCATGGTACTTTCCCACCGGATTATGTGGCACGTCGATTCAACACCACAACCAACACCAAAACGATGTAAAAGACGTCAAACACCTTAACCCGGAGACGCCTTATGACTCAAGATCCCCTCCGAATCGCCTGCTGGAGATTTGAACAGATCAGCCCCTTTCTTGATGACCAATTAACGCATTCTGAACGGCATCGTTTGATTAAAAACACGGCCAAGGTTCCTGTGGTCTGGCCATCGGGTCGTGAAGATATCATCCCTGTCAGCACGATCTATCGGTGGTTAAAGGCCTACAAACTCAATCCTGATATAAAATCTCTTTGGCCCAAGCCTCGTGTTTGTAAAAAAAATACAACCAACACGACTATTGAATCCGCATGGCTCCAACACGCGCTTGCATTATTAGAAGCAGAACCAGACAGGTCTCTTTTTATTCTCTCTCTCAATATTAAAAATCGATTCAACCTCGACAGACCGCCTGCCAGGTCTTCTTTGTACAGGGCGCTGATCAGAGAAAACCGCTACACCAAAATCGTGGATCGAAGAAAGGGGCACAAAAAAATGCGCAACCGCTTTCAGGCCGAGCATCCCCACGATATCTGGCACGCCGATGCAAAATCAGAATTTGATGTCAAGTTCAGCGATGGCACCACTCAAAAAGTCAAGGTCCTCTCCATCCTTGACGATGCCTCCCGTTTTATCCTGGCGGCCCTCATTGTGCAGTCCGAATCCATTCAAACGGCTGTTGCCACTTTCAGGCGCGCCGCTGCCCGTTATGGTCTCCCCGCTAAATTCTATGCCGATCGCGGTTCTGCCTACGACTCTTATGTTTTTAGAAAAGGGCTCGCTGTTTTGGGGGTCCATCGTATCAATACAAAGAGCCACAATCCTGAGGCGCATGGTAAAATTGAGGCCTACCACAGGACGCTTAAGTCCTGGTTTGTCAAAGAACTCAAACATCAACTTGTTCTCGATCGCAAACATCTTCAGGATCTTCTTCATGCCGTACTGGATGAGATTTATCACCAGCACAAACACAAAGAACTCAACACGTCGCCCCTTGCAGCCTTTAAAGACACGGTCTCCAGAAGAACAGTCTCGGTGGATAGATTGACCGAGGCCTTCCTGATCGAAAAATCGCTTGTTCCCCATCACAAAACAGGGACTATCACGGTGGATGGCACACTCTTTTTTGTCCCAAAAGAATATCACAGATTTTCACGTCAGGTTCGTATTGCCATTGATCCCGAACATTCACTTGCACCTCGCCTCATGATCAAACCCGGCGTTTTTATGTATCTTGAACCGGCCATCAAAAAGGCCGGTCAAAAAAATCCTGTCACTTCAAGGATTGAACCTGTGGGATCACTTACACCCATTCTTGAAAAATACCGTGGCCGCAAGATTCCTCTCGCTTATCCTGCTTTTGGTCTTCCCGAAATCTACCATGCCTTTTCTGTGTATCTGGGCAGAAGTGTTCCTGCGACCGAACAAGAAGCCACTGCTGTTGTGGATTGGCTTAAAAAAAATGGCCCCTTTGATCCCCGTCACTTTGAAGCGGCGCTGAGCGACATTACAAAACATCTCGGTCCCGGACGCCCGCTGACACAGATTATTCAGGCATTGGAGGATAAAATCGTTAAACCCGAAAATCCAAAGGAGACTCTATGAAATCAGTAAAAAAAAATCAGCAACCGTTCATGTACGGCGACTTTAAACAGGCCTTTACCGAACTTAAATCAGCCATCATGCAAAAGGCCCCTTACGTCCTGCTGCTCGGTGATTCCGGCCTTGGAAAAACAACCTTGCTGCGCCTGCTCGCAAGCCAACTCGATCGCAGCCGCTTTCATATCCTTTACCTCTGTCATGGTCATGCATCTCCCTCCGGCTTGGCCAGAGTCTTGGCAGAGGCCCTGCACCTCCCCCTTTCCAGAACCAGAGCAGAAACAAGTCGCATGCTGGTTCAAACCCTTAAGAACCTTCCTACAAGACTCCTTTTCTGGATTGATGAGGCACAACTTATTCGTGATGACACACTTCACGAACTGCGTCTTTTGGCCGAATCTGATCTCGATGGCCCGCCGGTATTCAGCGTGGTCCTGGCCGCCCTCCCGGAACTCAAAGACCGACTCCTCGCCCCACACCTTTTTCCCCTCTGGCGGCGTATTCATCCGCGTCTTTCCATGACAGGTCTCGTCAGAGAAGAAATCGAGCCGTTTCTTAAAGACCAGCTTTACAAACAATCCATTGGCCGTTTCTCAGAGGAGGCCCTTTCTGTTTTGTTTGAACAGGCCCGTGGTATTCCGGCACTGCTTATCTCTTACGCCTCGTTTTGTCTTAAGTCTCAGACCAACGGCCAGATCTCGTCTGAACTCGTTATTAACCTGCTCGATCAATTCGAGCGCACTTAAAGAAAGGAAGTCATGACATCACAAAACTTCTCAACAATCAGGGATCTGATTGCAAAATCTTTTTCTCGGTATATCAAAGTCAGACCCGATGGATTTGATCTTGGATACAACAATCAAATTATCCCCACCATCTCCGCACAGATCGTCACCTCTCATCCGGCCAGAACCCTTTACCAGAATAAGCAGCCTGTCTGCAGGAGTCTTGATGGCAGAAAATCAACACAACACAATCGTGCTTGTGCCGGTTGTCTTGACCGTAGAACCTGTACGCCACAAATTTGTATTGAAATCGTTTACAACAACATCCCGTTATCCCTGCTCTTGGCTTATACCTCTGCACGTAATTTTCTGGAGTTTGTTTCAACAATAGAACAGAGAGGTCACAACATCGATAATATCCCCGTGCGCTTAAGCGTGCGTGACAGGGGCCGGTGGGGTGAGGTTTGCTTTGCCTTGAACATGGCCAGTCAAAAATCTAAAGGCTGAATAGTATGCCGAAAAATTATCTACGAAATGAAAAGGGGCAGAGTTCGCTAATTTTATTCTCAAATTTGTGATACGGTATTCTCATTTAGATTGGGACGCGACAATTGCCTACGCAACCACCACCAAAAATCATTCCATCTGATAATTTGTAGTGCCGACCTCGTAGTGTTGTTTTTAGATATTTCAACAGGTTAAGCTTAATTCAACCCGCCAATAGGTGAAGTCGGGCTAAAAACCCTTCAGGTTTTGCCAAGCACTCCCCAACAATCTCATGAACTGATCAAAAAAACTAAAATCACATCGTCTGTCTCATGTCTTTGGGCCCATTAGAAAAATTTGCCTACGATGTCCTGACAGTTCGCCTCTTTGATTGACCTAACGAGGGGGCTGTTCTATTTGCGTATCAGGGGAACATATCTATGGATGCAGAAAAAATGGCACAGATCCTCATGGACCTTGGTGCGGTGCTTGTGAGACCTGAAAGGCCCTTTGTGTTTGCCTCGGGGATCAAGAGCCCCATTTACTGTGATAACCGGCTTTTGATCTCGCACCCTGTGGAGAGGCGGGCCGTTGTCGATGGATTTCTTTACCTGCTGCACGACCACACCATCCAGTTTGATACCGTGTCGGGGACCGCTACAGCGGGGATTCCCTGGGCGGCGTGGATAGCACATGCGACAGACAAACCGATGATCTACGTCCGCAGGGATGCCAAGGGGCATGGCAGACAAAATAACATAGAAGGGCAGTTGCAGGCGGGCGCGCGTGTTGTGGTTATCGAGGACCTTGTGAGTTCGGGTGTCAGTTCGGTGAATACGATCGAGTCTATTCAAAAAAACGGCGGTTTTGTCACGGCGTGTCTCGCCATTTTTTCTTATCAAATGCGGACGGCGCTGCAGCGGTTTGCGGATATCAAGGTCCCGCTGTATGTCTTGTGTGGTTTTTCTGATCTCATCGAATACGCCTGCACCCACAGACACATGTCCCAGGATCACAAGGGCATGGTGCTGGAGTGGGCAAAGGACCCACAGGGGTGGGGTGCAAAATACGATATTTCATTATCATGAAATCAAGCAAACTCATCATTGCCCTGGATACTCATTCTTTTCAAAAGGCACAAGAGGTTGTCGATGCCCTTATCCACTGCGTGGCCTTTTTTAAGGTTGGCAAGGAACTCTTTACCGCTGTTGGTCCCGATATTGTTCATTACATAAAGGGAAAGGGCGGGCGCGTTTTTCTTGATCTTAAATTCCACGATATCCCTGCAACTGTGAAGTGGGCGTGTCTGGCGGCCTGTGGTTTAGGGGTCGACATGTTGACCGTTCATGCGGGTGGCGGCTCAGACATGCTTAAGGCGGCGCACGCAGGGTGTCTCGAAGCAAAAAGACCCGATGTCATCACACTGGCTGTGACAGTACTCACCAGTATCAACGATACCACACTCAATCGGGAGATGGCGGTCAAGGGTTTGGTACGAGATCACGTACTTCATCTTGCCAAAATAGCAAAGGCGGCTGGGATGAAGGGTGTCATTGCGTCTCCGCACGAAGCGGCTCATGTTCGCAAGGAGTGCGGCACCCATTTTATGATCGTGACCCCCGGTGTTCGTCCCGAAGGGGCCGAGCGGCATGATCAACAAAGGACAATGACCCCACTCGAAGCAGTTCGCGCCGGTGCCGACTATATTGTGATTGGGCGTCCTGTGACTCAAGCTGCCGATCCACGCCGAGCGGCAGAAAAAATTCTGGATAGTATCAATTAAATGTCGCGCTTGCTTTGCGATGAAGCTTTTATGCTCGATGTGGGTGTGGGGCTGGCTGCAAGGGTTTTATTTGGGTTGTGAGTTCACCCCCGTTAAGACGCAACAAGGCGACAGTTCCGGGAGAGTCTTTGCGTCCCGCCGTGCCTGGATTAATAAAAAGAACATCGTTGTTTTTTTGCACGAGCTGCTGGTGGGTGTGGCCCGAGATGACGGCCTTGATGTCGCTTGTGATCTGGTTGTGTGGGAGTGTGTCAAGATCGTGCAGGGCAAACAGCGTGATGGGACCAACGGTTATTTTTTTTATGGGTGGGAGATGCGCGGCCCATATGTCTGTGTTGCCTCTCACGGCATGGACGGGGGCGATTGTTTCTAGTTCTGTGAGTATGGACGGATCCCCGATATCACCCGCGTGTATGATGCAGTGGACATCTTTGAAGACCGTAAAGACCTGCGGGTTAAGGTACCCGTGTGTGTCCGAGATAATGCCGATGAGAAATGCGCCGCTGTCTTGATTGTTTGTGTTCATGTTTCCTGCCAATGCGACAGGCCCCTGTGTGTGTCAAAGGAAAAGACGGATTATTTTCATGACAAGACGGTGTGAATTATTTATGAGGGGCTTATGTGTTCACCCGAAACAATCCAAAACTGCCTTAAACCCACCTGGTATATAGACTGCGATCACCCCGAGATCAAAAAATACAATCAGACCCATTTACAGGGGACGGGGAGCGCAGAAGAAAAGGCCGTCAAACTTTTTTACCTTGTCCGGGATGGGTGGCCCTACAATCCCTACAGTATCAACATGGGCAAACACCATTTTAAGGCCAGCAACATTTTAATGCAGCAGTTTAGCTTTTGTATTCCAAAGGCGGTGCTGCTGGCGGCGCTTGCGAGGGAACAGGGCATTCCCAGCCGTCTTGGTTTTGCCGATGTCCGCAATCATCTCAGCACGCAGAGGTTTAGGGAGTTAATGAAAAGTGATATTTATATTTATCATGGTTATACCGAACTCTATCTTCATGACAGATGGGTCAAGGTGACCACGGCGTTTAACAAATCATTGTGCAACAAATTTGGGGTCCGGCCCCTCGAGTTTGACGGCAGGTCCGATTCTATTTTTCACGAGTACGACACGCAGGGACGCAGGCATATGGAATACGTGAGAGAGAGGGGGAGTTATAACGATCTCCCTTATGAAGAAATTTATCAGACATTTAAAAAACATTACCCCGATGTTTTTAAATTCTTTGAAAACGGCGGCGGGGGCAATTTTGAAAATGAGGTCTGATGTTGGCAATCAAGATGAAGGCACAAAACATGCCGCCGGTTTCTTTTTAAAGGTTTCACCCTCGACAAGATACCCCATAAATTTCTGGCGTGGGATCAACCTTGCCCCAAGGGTCATGATGTGTTTTGATTCAACCTGACAATCAAGGATGAGAAATTTATTTTCTTCAAGCTTTTTGCAGAGCCAGAGCAGGGCAAGTTTTGAAGTGTTTGGTTTGAGACTGAACATGGACTCTCCAAAAAAAATCCGTCCCATGGCAATCCCATACATCCCGCCAACGAGGTTCTTGTTTTGATCCCACACCTCTACCGAATGGGCATAACCCATCGTGTGCAGGGTGCAGTAGGCGTTTTTTATCTCGTTTGTGATCCAGGTCCCCTTTTGCCTCTTTCGGGGTGCCTTGGCGCAGCTTGTGATCACATTTTCAAAATCAT
The DNA here is from genome assembly GCA_015228875.1 of Deltaproteobacteria bacterium. GTDB lineage: Bacteria > UBA10199 > UBA10199 > UBA10199 > JADGCS01 > JADGCS01. Next base: position 20,174 of record JADGCS010000023.1, read on the forward strand.
TATTAATTGTAACAACATACGTATAATCGCGGTGTAATGACAAAATAGGTGTATTATATTTATGACAGTTTTTTTTAATTAAACGACAGATCTTCCTTGATATATGCAGTTCTTCGGGTAATATAACGGCCCGCGGATTGGGGTGCCACCAGAGCAGGGGGTCGTCTTGGGAGCACCACGGGAAGATCCCTTTTGAATATGCATCGATAAGTGTCTCTGGATGAAGGTTTCCTCCAAGGGCCAGGAGCCCCTCGGAGGTCGTATTAAAATCATCTGGAAACACCAAGGGCAGGTCAGTCTCGGGGAGCAGAAACATAAAAGGGATCATAAAAGGTATGGTGATTATATTCAATAATATTCAAATGGTTCTTTACAAACCCTGCTTTTGATGGACCGTGACGTGGTCAGGGATGCGGCTGCAGCGAGAAGAATCTCATTTTTGGGAATGAAGTCTCAAAAATGAAACAGTGGTGAGACTCTTTGCCTCGATGTGGGGAGAATAATCTACGTTATTTCTTGTTCTAGATTCTCCGTTTGTCCGATAATCTTTTTTTTCAATTATGAGTCAATCACCAGGTTATATATTTATTAATAAAATCAATACGATACATTCCTCTCTTGCGGAGCGAAGGTTTTTTTAAAAAAAAAATAATTTTGCAAAAAGATGGCATGGTCTGTGCTTACATAAATTATGTCACAACAACAAAAAGGAGTCATTTCCATGCAAGCGAACCTACAACATAACACAAAGAAAAAAGGTCCAAAGGCAGAGGTTGCGTCTGTCAACAAGCGCACCCTTAACGAACCTCGAGTAGAAATGATTCAGGAAAACTCAGATGAGGTGCGGGATCAACTTATTGAGAAATATTTACCCTACGCGACATCTATCGCCACAAAGATGGCCCGCCAATTGCCGTCTGGTGTTGATTACGACGATGTGCTTTGTAATGCCAGGCTGGGGCTCTTGGAGGCCGCAAAACGATACGACGCAAAATACGGTGTCGAGTTTCGCACCTTTGCTTATTACAGGATTAAAGGTGCTATTTATGACGGGTTGAGAAAAACGGGATGGATTCCAAGATCCTTGTATTCCCGGATCAAGTTTGAGCAGGCCGCCAATGATTACCTTGAAGCCAATGCAAACAGGGTAGACAGCCGCACAGAATTTTATAAAAGAGAACTGGCCGAGATTAACGATGCGGTCAATTCGGTGGCGTCCATTTATGTCATGAGTGTTGACGGCCTTGAAGATTTTGAACTCGAAGATACCGAGGCCAAAAAGGCCATCGAAGAAAGGGCGGAGTTTCAGAAAATCAAAGAAAAAGTTTGCGATGCCATTGAGAGCCTGCCCGATAAAGAAAGAAAACTGATCAAAATGTATTATTTTCAAAACAAAACTCTCGAAGAAATAGGAGAACAACTGGATTTGTCAAAGTCCTGGACATCAAGGCTGCATGCCAGGGGGCTCGAGCTGCTCTACAGAAAGATCAGTTCCATGGGCAAGGACACTTTGTCGTAAAATCCGGTCAAAAACTTTATGACAGACATGATCATTAAAAATCTTAACAGCCGTTTTGCCGAGAAGATTTCCAATACCAGACCCGCCGTGACGCCGCAGGGTGATTTTGGTGGTGGGGTTTCAAAGTTTGACCAGGTCTTAAGTGAAAAGCGTGATAACAAATTACTGGACAAGCTGTCGGCAACGATTATTGATGAACAGGCGACAGGAAACAAGATGGAGGTCTTTAAGGCTGATGATATAAAAATCAATATTCAAGAAGGCGAGTTCGCCCAAACGACCACTTTTGACGGCAAAGACATTGTTTCCAATTTATTTTCCACGATCAATAACGATACCAGCAAAATGGATTCGATCATCGAGGTTCTCTCGGCATCCGACACAAAGCTGTCTCGTCGCCAGTTGCTGGCGTATCAGGCCAGCATAGGGACACTCACCATCAACACAGACATGTTCTCCAAACTTGCGCAGACCCTTTCCCAGAACATTAACACCGTCTTGCAGACCAATATGGGTTAATGCCTCTGCGTGAGTCCAGTTTTAAAAGGATCGACATGCCGTCCAAAAAAACGGTTTCCTATTTTACAGAAAAGGGATAAACTCCGTTCAAAATGAATCTCGACACCCGACAAAAGGCCTTTTTTCTGTTTACGGTGAGACTGCGTACAAAACAGGCTGATCAGCTCTTAAAATGGCTTCCCCAAAAAGAATCCGCCGAGATGCTGGCAAGGTTTAAGGAGCTTAAAGAACATGATGAAGAGACCATCAAGTCTGTGGCTGTTTCGGAGTTAAGACGCCTTGCCAAACCAAAGAGCCTCAATTATCTGTCCGAGGTGCATGACGACTGGATCGTCTCTTTTTTAAAAAAAGAATCTCCGGAGATGATTGCCACGGTGCTTCGGTATCTGCCCGCCGAAAGAGTGGATGCGATCCTGCAAGCCTTTCCCCCCGAAATACTGGACAGACTGCCCCAGATTGCCGATGCTTATTCGGTACCGCAGGTTCTGGTGGATCTGCTCAAACAGCGTTTTGAAAATTTGTTTGTGGTCAACAAGGATTATCATTCAAGCAATGATTTTGAGTTTGAACACTTTTGTCTGCTTAACGTGGAGCAGATGGCCCAGGTTTTTCTCGAAATAGGCTATTACGAGATTGCCCTGGCCCTTAAGACTGTCCCACGGCAGGCCAGGGACAAGGTGATGGCCAGGCTTTTGCAAAGGGACAAGCAGAGGGTTGCGCTGTATCTGGATTCTGATCAGGGTGTCTCTGTCCAGAGAATCAAAAAGGCCCAGATTCATTTGTTAAGCAGGGATATCGGGACAGACAATCCCGCAGATTTTATTGAGGGACTTGGATTTCTGGTCTTTGCGAGGGCTGTGCTTCCGAAGGATCTCGACGATTTTGACATCATCATGAGAAAAATGCCCCTTAAGAAGGCGCGGTTGCTGCAGACATCCATCAACGAACACATACAGCAGAATTCTGAGGCCAGTGTCCTGCTTTTTCGCGAGGATGTGTTAAAGGCTGCCAAAGTTGTTCTGACAAAAAAAAGACATTCCGTTTAAAATGAGTTGCCATGAATAATGAAAACCCAAAAATAATAAAAAAAGAAGATATAGACGATCAACTGAGTCTCGACGACCGCCTGCAGATTGAGGATGGACACTCCTCGCAGCCTTCCTTAAGCAGCAAGGTGGTCAATGATGAAGAAGTCGCCGCCCTTGAGACGGCAAAGGGGGTCATTGCAGAGGCAGAAAAACAGGCCGAAGAGATTCGCAGCAAGGCAAGGTCTCTGCTCTTGCAGGTTGAACAAAAAATACAAGCGTCGCGCGAGAAGGGTTTTTTGCAGGGTCGTGAAGAAGGTTACGCAAAGATGACAGAAGAACTCACCAGAATTCAGAGAGATAATCAGGAGGTACTTAACCAGATCGAACGTGAAGGCGTCAGTCTTGTTTATGAGATTGCCCAGAAGATCATTGGTGAGTCTATACAGACCTCCGCAGACGCGCTTGTCGGGATGATCAGGCAGGCCCTGTTGTCGTCGATGGGAAAAGAACTCACAGTGTATGTTAATCCGGTAGATCTGGAGCGGATCAAAGATCAGGAGAGCAAACTCATCTCTGTCCTGCAGGCCGTGCAGACCCTGCACATCAAGGCGAGCGAAAACATCAAGCCCGGCGGCTGTATTGTCGATTCAGAACTTGGCTCCATCGATGCCAGTCTGGATCTGCAGATGGAGGCCATTAAAAGGGCATTGGAGATATCACCATGACCACTGTGCCGGAGATCAGCTTTAAACATTATCGCGAGAAGGTGAGAAAGGCGCAGATCTATCTGATCAAGGGCAAGGTCAAGGAACTGACAGGCCTTATTGTCAAGGCGGTGGTTCCCAATGTCCGCGTGGGAGAGCTGTGTTATATTCATATCCACAACATCGATAAAATGCTTAAAGCCGAGGTGGTTGGTTTTAAAGACAAGGACGTTCTGTTGATGCCGCTGGGAGACCTCGAAGGCATTGGCCCAGGCAATGACGTTCTTCCAACCGGTGACTGTCTCAAAGTCCCAGTGGGTGAGGGTTTGCTGGGGAGAATCCTTAATGGTCTTGGTGAGCCGGTGGAAGCAGAAAAAAAAGGCCCCATTGCATGCGACACATATTATCCCGTGCATAATTCGCCGCCGGATCCTTTGCGCCGCAGAAGGATTACAAAACCCATTTCTGTGGGTGTCAAGGCGATCGATGCTGTTCTCACTACCGGAGAAGGGCAGAGGGTTGGCCTGTTTGCGGCTGCCGGTGTTGGCAAGTCAACACTGATGGGGATGATTGCTCGCAATACCGAGGCCGAGATCAACGTCATCTGTCTGGTGGGTGAACGAGGGCGCGAGCTGCGCGACTTCCTGGAACAGGACCTTGGCGATGAGGGTCTTAAACGATCTGTGGTGGTGTGTTCCACATCAGATCAGCCGTCCCTTGTCAGGGCCAAAGCGGCTTACGTGGCGACTGCCATTGCCGAATACTTTAGGGACCAGGGGAAAAAAGTTCTTTTCATGCTCGATTCGATCACGCGTTTTGCGCGTGCCCTGCGCGAGATTGGTCTGGCAGTGGGAGAACCGCCTGCGAGACAGGGGTTCACCCCGTCTGTTTTCTCAACACTGCCGAGACTATTGGAGAGGACCGGCAATTCAGACAAAGGTTCCATTACTGCCTTTTACACTGTGCTTGTTGAGGGAGATGATATGAACGAACCTGTGGCCGATGAGGTTCGTTCCATTCTTGACGGGCACATTGTCATGAGCCGCGCCCTTGCGAATCAGGGGCATTACCCCGCCATTAATGTCTCCGAGTCTGTCTCCAGGGTGATGACCAATATCATCAACGAAGATCACAAACACGCAGCAGCAAAGTTAAAAGAAGTTGTCGCTCATTACGAAAAAGAGAGGGACTTGATACTCATCGGGGCTTATGAGTCCGGCAGTAATCCCAATGTCGATTACGCCATCGAGATGATCGAGGCGGTCAACGATTTTTTAAAACAGTCGGTGGATCAGAAAGTAGAACTTGTGGAGGCCGTGGATCAACTGATCACGTTGTTTGAGTAAAGGAAACACTTGGCCAAGAAACCAAAATACAGACTCCAGGTCTTGCTGGTGATCAAGGAAAGGGCCAAAAGGGCCCGCGAGATCGCACTGGCAAAGGCCATCAAAAAACTAAAAGAAGAACAGGAAAAACTGGAGGTTCTTAAAAAAGAAAAAAAGAAAATAGAAGAACATATTGCCAAAGAAAAACAGGAGATGCGGGCCAAGGTGGCGACGGGCGAGGCAAGAATAAAAGACCCTCAGCTTCACTTGAGTTACATCAGAAAACTCGAGGAAGACCTTGAGGCAAAAGAGAGAGAGATCGAAGAACAGAAAAAAGAGATCAAACGGGCGGAAAAACATCTGCAGAAGTGCCGCAGTGATTACATCCTGGCGGCACAGGAACACAACATGATGGTGAAACACAAGGAGCTTTGGGAGAAGAAAATGCAGCATGAGCTCAACATCACCGAAAACAAGCTTATGAATGAGTTGGGCAATGTGATTCACCAGATGAACAAGTTACGAGCTTGATTGATACGCCATTGAATTTATGTATAAGAATTTAAAATGAGGTGAGTATGGTGATTGAAAACAATCCCGATGTTGACAGACACGAAGAACGGCGCCTGGATGAAAAAAAGACCGAGAACCGGCGCGATAACGAGAAGCGCCTGCAAAATCAGCCGATGAGAACCTTTGAGGCCAAGCTCGCAGAAAAGACAGCCCACGAGATCACATCGAAGGACAGTGCTCTGCGTCAGGCGCACGATCAAAAAACATCCAAAAAAGAACAGCAGTCGCTGCTCGACAAAATTATCGGCACAGTCAAGGCCAAGGATACCGAGAAAGAAAAGGTAAAGCCCGATGCTGTGGCCAAGGAAGTCATTGAAGAATACGAAGAACAGGGTCAGAGGACCAAAGAGAGGTTTAACGCCGCGCTTAAACATCTTGGTCATAAGGACGGGAGACGTCTGGAAGAAAAATCCCTCGAAGAAAAAGACATGGAAGAAAAAGCCCTCGACGAAAAAGCCCTCGACGAAAAAGCTCTCGACGAAAAAGCTCTCGGCGAAAAAGACCAGTTACAAAGACAAGAAAAAGCCGTCGAAAAAGTCAGATCAGACAAACGAGACTCGGATGATGATCACGTTGAAGACAAAGACTCTAAAAACAGCGAGCAGTCTGCCGAAGGACATAAACGGGTTGCAGAAAAGACAGAAGAACAGGGCGGGGGGCAGTCCGGTGGGGGGCAGGGCGGTTCTTATGGAGACGAAAAAGGCCAGGGCGGTTTTGGTCAGCAGTCGGGGGGACAGGACAGAGAAAAACATGCAGCACTCACATTAAAAGGGTCATTCAAGGACAGGGTGAGCGGCATTAAAAAAATGGGTGGTGGGAGCCGCGGCTTTCAAAGAGATGCCAGGGATTTCGCCTCCGATAACCTCGATGAGATTGTGACCTCTGTGCAACTCAATGTTAATGAGGCGGGCGAAACGGAGTTTTCGGTAGAACTGTCCGACGAATACTTTGAGGGACTCAAGGTTGTGGCCACGAGGACTGCAGGGGGTGTTGTGCTAAAATTTGTCTGTCCCAACACACAGGTCTTAAGCACTTTTTTAAAATTCAGAACAAAAGTTTACGAGCGGTTTATGCAAAAAAATATCTCGGTGCTGAGGATCGATGTGGTGTGAAGCATGAGCCTCGTTAGACAGGGACGTACCCTATGGGTCGGCCGGGATGTTCGTCGCTTTCGTTGACCATGTAGTAATGGGCCTCTTCGGTCCTCCAGTGGTCATCCATTGATAAGACCTCGTAGACAAAGAATGCATCTTTGCCGGGGGTTGAATCCTGTTTGGAATCGGGGCTCCATTGAGGCACTCCCAGCCAGAAGGGCAAGATGAACTGGGAAAAGATGAGGGATGTCAGCAAGCAATATCCCTTGCGGGCACCCCGAATTCGAATTCCCTGCAATTCCTTGGCGTGGTACGTTAGACTGTGAAGAACTCATTTTCGAAGAGCCAGATGCGGGCAATCCGCACGTCGGGTTCTGCGGGGGGGGGGCGTTTCGATAACGGGGCGGTCTACCCGACAACTATGGCGTCAAAAAATCGGACAGTTTGCGGTCCGGACATGACTTGTGAGATAAACCAAATACATTGTAAAGGCTACGAATCACCGCTTTAAGCTCAAAATATGTAAGCGTATGGCTGCATGGAAGCTGAATGATTCTTTGACCAGCAAGTTCTGCTTGGTGAAGACAAATGGCAACTCCAGGTTTTATTGAAAATGAATCTAGACCAGGCTGTTTGTGCATAAGCACATCATAATAAATTCCTGTTTCAACATTTTCTTGCGATAGCTTCTTGATTATTTCAGAACGTTTTTCTGGATCAACAAGAATGGTCACATGATGATGCACGTGTGGCCCTTCTGTCTTTAAAAAGCTTATCTTTTTATCTTCAACTAAAGGCGCCAAGCATTGATAGTACTTCGTAGCAATAAGCAGCCGCAGGAAATTATTCAATCCGATCGATCGTAATCTCAGGAGCGAACCTATGACTGCCGATGGGGGCATTCTAAAATTAAACCCGTCCTGACATTGAAAGTTTTTCTGTTTTGTAAAACCCTGTTCTCTAAAACTCGAAATATACGAAGCTACGTTTGCATCGTCTGTGACTACAAAACCGCCTTTTCCGGTTATGACGGAGTAATTTTTGTAGGGATTTAAACTATAAACCCTTGTACGCGGAAAATTATATAAATTATCTATTCCTATTGTATGACACGCATCCTCAACGATCGGTATCCCATGATGCTTAGAAATTTCATACAGTTCATCAAGCTCAACTTCCTGACCATACATGTGAACAGGAAGAATTGCTGTGGTATGTTTTGAAAGTGCTTTTTTAACAGCGTCAGGATCAATAAGGTGAGTGTATGGATTAATATCTGCATATACCGGCGTTGCACCGGTGAGCATAACCGCATTATGAGTGGCTGCAAAGCTGTTTGGAGGCAATATAACTTCATCGCCAAATCCGACACCATATGCTTTTAAAGCCATGTAAAGTCCGGAGCTTCCGCTATCTGTTGTAATTGCAAATTTCCCCTGACAAAAATCACGAAGTTCATCTTCAAGCTCAACAACCTTTTTGGAAATGCGCGTCAGATCACCGTTTTTAATCGAAAGGTACAGGTGATAAAAAAATTTTATTAACTCAACATGACCAACCTGCCGTCGCAGATCATTGAATGGAATTTTTTTGCCATCGTATCGTTTGCCCAAGAGTTGGCGAGGAAGATTTTCTCCAAATTTTACATTTTTGATTTTCCTGTACAAAGATTCTCCTGCGCGATGGTCCAGCTGGAATTCAATTCCATGGGTGGATGCTAAGTTGAGAAGTTTTTGATTCGATTTCCATCTTCCGTCGATTTTAAAAACGTTCATTGCGATTCTCCTGTATGATTTAATAAACCGCCTGTTTTAGAGGTAGCAGATACGACAATATACGTCTTTCCATGATCACCAAGCCCGAAGCACAAACAATAAGACCTCCTCCAAAAACAACAAAATCTGTCGGCACCTCCCCGCCGACAAGCCAAGCGGTTGCTACCTGTCCAACAACCTCTGTCATCATGATTATTGATGCTACGTTTGCATCAGTATGATTGATTCCATAATTTTTTAGGAAAGCCGGCAGCAAAGAGATACAAGTTGCAAGCAATATGACATTGACAATAATAATATTGGCTGATTGCCAGTTAATCAAAGGCGGAAATATTACAAGATAGCCCCCAATTGCAATGGTGCGAAATGTATAAATCCAGACCATCTTTTTGAGAGCTGGAACTGTTTTGCTTTTGCGAAGCAAGATGATCCCTATAGCCATCAACATGCCCGCAGCCATTGCAAATAAATCGCCTTTATTAAAGTTGATGGATTTTGAAGATGACCCCGTGAATATAAAGAAAACACCACCACAAGTAAGGATCAGGCCTGACCATCGAACTAATGTGAATCGTTCGGAAAGAAATAGATATCCAAAAATTGCAATCCATATGGGGGATAGAAAATTAAAAAAAACAGCATTTGCTACAGTAGTGTGTTTTAGGGCGGCAGTAAAACAACCCGCCATGCCAAGATTTATCACGCTATAGGCGAACATTATTTTATGCTCTTGTTTGGAAAGTCTGTATTTTAAGATTGGGACGAAGCAGGACAAAAATAGAATCTCTGTCAGAGGCAAAAGTGAATTTGAAAAAACAACAGCTAGTGGACTAAAACCAACAGACATCAAGTTACGCATGAACAACCATTCAAACGAATATGCCAAGGCGCTGCCTACTAAAGCTAATCTCCCTAATTGCGAATGATTTATACTTAGCGATTTCATCTTTTCTCTATCTCCTCTCAAATTACTACGTTCGGAATATTAGTTCTTGAATGTGTAAACCGTTCGATATGCCAGCCAGCATCTTTGATGAAATGTTACTGCTGATTTGTTCTAACCACTCTTTATCCTGAAGAAAAAGTGAGTCTGACCAATATGCTATTTCGTTTTCAGGATCGTCCAAGAGTGTTTTGATATCCAAAAACATAATACCTGCTTCGATCTCATCGATAGGTTTTATTTTTATCTGTTTTGGATTTGTGCTTGAATAATTAAGTTCTCCACCATCTAAAACCAAATTTAAATAAAAACCTAAATCTTCCTGTTGCGCAGCTTTGCTTGATATAATTCTGAAAATAACCCCACTTTCAGTTACGCCAGTAGCAATAGAATGATCATCATTACATAGTTTTACCCCTTCACGGTATTTAACCTTTGTGCCAAGTGAAACTTTCAATCTTTCTTTATCAATTGGGGATTTTGAAAAATGGCTTACAAGATCAAATAGATGACTTGATAAATCACCAAAAGCTCCACTGCTATTTTGTTGGTTGGCGAGATCCCGCCATGAAACAGTTCTCTTTGTGATGGCACTGTTTTTATTGAACCCAATATCCGCAAAGATAAGATTTCCTAGCTTCCTGCTATTGCTCACTTCAAAAATTTTATTGACTGCATGATTAAATCTATAATTAAAACCGACACAACTCAACGGCGGTGCCAATTTTTGAATCTCCCGGGCATCTGGAAGAGATGATGCGAGAGGTTTTTCACAAAGAATTGGTATGGGTTTAATTGAAATAATCTCTTTCAAAATAGGAAGATGTGTATTGTTAGGAGTCGCAATAATGATGCCATCAACCTTTGAAATCATATCTTTAATTGAGATGTTTACCCCAACTTTGCCAAACTGGTTGGAAAGCGCCATTGCCTTGGCAGAGTCAATATCAAATACATAAATATTTTTTACGTTTTCAATTTCTTGCAAAGCTCTGACATGAGCTGTGGCAATACTGCCACATCCCACTACTCCTATATTCATTGTTTTATCCTCCGGTCTATTATCAATGTTTAAATTTGTATTCTTAAATTAACCCCGATGGCCACTTGAAAATCCCCCATCTGTGGCCGGGTCAAACTCCCCCGGGTGACAGGACAGGGTTTGTGGCATGACATTTTCATGACACCGATCTTTTATCAATTATTTTCCTCTCTTTTGATTTTATTGAGTCTGAGTGCCGCTTCTTTTAGCCTGTAACTCTTGCCCTCGAACTTGAGCAAATTTCCGTGATGAAGCAGTCGATCCAGTTAAGCACTTTTTTAAAATTCAGAACAAAAGTTTACGAGCGGTTTATGCAAAAAAATATCTCGGTGCTGAGGATCGATGTGGTGTGAAGCATGAGCCTCGTTAGACAGGGACGTACCCTATGGGTCGGCCGGGATGTTCGTCGCTTTCGTTGACCATGTAGTAATGGGCCTCTTCGGTCCTCCAGTGGTCATCCATTGATAAGACCTCGTAGACAAAGAATGCATCTTTGCCGGGGGTTGAGTCTTGTTTGGAATCAGGACCCCATGCTGGAACATGAAGTCTTAAAAACAGACCTGCCGATATTGCAAATAAATCTGACAGCCTGAACATTGTGGCTGGTTTGACCTTTAACATGGCCACGAGACCTGTTTGTCTGTTGATGAGTTCGGCCATTTCGGGGACAGCCCTCAATCGGGCATACATCCTGGGATTTTTTTTGGCGACCTCATCGAACGGCACCACAACATAACTGCCTTCGAAATTACTTTTCTGTTGGGGATAAAAGTCAGGCGTTGTCCCCTTCATCTGAATGGTCACAACAGACCCAACCTGCCCTTTAAGATATTTTTCTGAGTACTCGGTCTTATCGACAATCCCCAGTCGAGAGCGAATGGGCTCGGGGATATCATCAACATTCTCGGATGTAATCCGCCACCCAAAGACAGGTTCGTCCTTTGCAAATCGCTGTGGGGGCGGGTTTATGGCCGCTATCAGGGCGCCGAGCCGAAGTTGGTCCAGTTCTACAAAACCACCTTGTGGTTGACCAACCATCTGTCTTTCGATGCTGTTCGACACAGCATCCAGGTGTTGATCTAAGAGTGCCCTTGCTTTGGGTTGAAACGCGGCCACACTTCTTTGTAAGCCGGTCTCGTAGTGCGCTGACCTCTCCGCAGCAGCCGTGGCGTGTGCGTTGGTGATTCCACCAATCCATGGATCTTCGGGGTCGCCCAACACTCTTTTTGCCACGGCAGTAAGATTTCTAACTGTGGCCCGCTCGACCGCCAAAGCGTCCCCTCTGGCTAAGCTTCCGAGTACATTTGATTGTGCAACTGTTAAGAATGTCATTTTAATCTCCTTTTTTCTTTGTAAAAGAAAAATAATGGTTAGTTGTTTTTGTTTATGCAAAATTATGTGATTGCAAATTTTGCTTTCACACATATCAATAGCGGTTATAACTGCTTTGACGGATAATATATCGTGCTATAGCGTAAAAAGTTGCTAGTTAATTGTGTATTTGCAAAAAAATTATGTGTTTTTATGATTTATGCACAATATTATTGGCTTATGTGTATGAAAGGTCGGTGTTTTTTTTGATTTGGTTTGATTTGATTCTCGTGGATTGCCGCGTCCCCTTTGCTACGCTCTGGGTCCTCGCAATGACGTAAAAGGCCTTTGGCCAAAGGGAGAGATGTTGATTACAAAAGTATGCAACCCTGTTTATTGTGCGGCAAATAACGCCTGGTAAAGTATAGCCCTCACCTGTTCCATCGAGAGCTGACTGCCGTAGCCGCGCGGGGAGCCTCCGGCCCGCTTGGGGTCGCAGCCCCAGTTGTCGCTTGGGTTAAAGCCTGGATTGCTTGATTCTGCCTCGGCGTTTTTTAACATCTCGAACGCCCTGGCAAGGCTAAGCCTTGGTTTGAGTGTTTTCTCGGGTGGAAAACTAATGTCATATTGCCATCCACCGCCCTTTGCGGGAGTGCGTTTGACAACCACTTCAATCTCAGGATGTCCCGCAATGGCACGGTACGCCGCGATGGGGTGGGCATAGGTTGCTGTTTCGATCAAGGCGATGCCGCCGTCTATGGTGAGTCTGCCTTGATCAATGGCCCTTGAGGATGCCTCGATAAAAGCAGTCGTCCCGCGGGAGTATTTTTCATACTTTTTGGGATGGGCCAGGATATCCGGGACCAATTCGATAATCTTTTTTTTATCAACGGCCGCAAATTTTGGCGAGGGGCCTTGGTCGCCGTAAATCATGGCAAGGATGATCTGGTTTATAATCACGGCCTCTTCATCACCAAGAAGGTAATCGCCCGCTTGTGCAGCGGCGATGGCCTTTTGCGCAAGTGTCTCCTCACGGATATATTCGCGACCGATGGCCTCTGCCATCACACGGTCGGTGTCCCAGTGGTTTCCAATAACCCTGACAACACCCTTGAGTGCGCCCTCCTGTCTCAGTCGCCACACCTCGCTTGTTGCGGTCAGCCCCTCTTTACCCTCGCCATGATGATCCGCTATAATCACGTCGCTCTGTCTCTCATCGGGGATGCCCTCCGGCGGAAAATCTATGATGAGGGCCTTTTGGCCCGCTGGGAGGACTTTAAACAGGCCCGATACATCTCTCCCCTGTAATTCAACTAATGTGCGCAAAAAGTTGACGGCCATACGGAGGCAGATCCGATACTCGGCCTTGTCTCGCTGCTTTCTTTCAATTTGCTTGGCAAACGCTTCAGTGTCGTACACTCCTGTTGCCTTTCTAAATTTGTATACCTGATCTGGATTCATGCGCCTTATATCGCGGGTGCGCAAATCTCCAAGGTCGTACTTGCCGAATACTTCGCGCATACCTCTTATTGCGCCGTCTCTTTCCAGGATGTCCCGCTTGTACCCTTGTATTCTGCCGTCTACGTGTATATCTCCATCTTCGATGTCTTCAAATGACATTGTCTGAGAAAGTGCGTGGGCTATATTCTCCTGTACGGTCTTAAGATCGGCTCGCCACCAAATCTTGCCGTCACCATCAGTCTGCAGGGGGTTGCCAAATACATGTTTTGGTGCAACACGGTCCTGATCATCGATGACGCCGTGGCGGCGCAGATAATTAGAGATAGTTATGGCAAGTTCTCTGCGGCGGTCCTCGTCCGGCATTTTGGGCCACGCGTCTTGATCCAGCGGAATATCCCTCACCAGGTCTTCGCAGAGTTTTTTTGCTCGCGATGGCGGCCTTTGAGCGACATGGTTGGCCCCGTCTCCCAAGCTTGAGACAGGGGGTTTTGTCCCGGCCCCCGCACAGGTCCATCCCCCCTCAATGATGGGGACAACGCTCCCATCGACAGACATCTCATGCGCGACACGCACGGCACGATGCCGAGGCGCAAACACACCGGTTGCTATCGGAGGTTTAATATTCTGGATGTCCGGCGTATCGCGATGGGGCGGACGCGCGCAGTTGATAACCGCATTTTGATTAAGCGCAGCGAGCGTCCCTGCCGCACTTATCTCCCCCAGTTCTGCGAGCTTAAGCCCTGATACATACGAAAACAAATTTGGTCTGAGCATAACATTCTCCTTTCTGCATTGACACCCATTGTATCGTGCATCTACACAAAAAGTTGCGTACAAATTTTGCAAAAATACAAATAATGATAATATTTATGTTATTTGCACAAAAAAATTGAATATTTCTTTGTCAATGGACTTGAGGCGGGCTTGAGGGAATAAACCAATGACTTAAGGGGTCGACTTTCCCGAAACTGGGGGACAAGCAACTTATGATAAAAAAAACCGATAACCAGGGGGAGTAGAAACGGCAGGACTCGTTGCCGTAAAATGGAGACATGTTGATGTATCAAATGCCAGGACAAATTGGGGGTGGTGTAGTCTCCCACGGGGCTGTCGTGCCTTGTGATGGTCCAAGCAGGCTTTATCTTGATGTGCAACAGGCAGCCTGTCAGGTTGCCCGTGAATTTGGGGAGCGGGGAAGTTTTGTCCATGGCGAAATAATGGAACGCATTGACGAACACCGCATGGGCCAATGTAGATCTTTGCTTATGTACGAAGCCGTGCGCGATAAAGCTCAACAACGCGGGCGCATGGGGCAGGTGGGGCGGGCGGTTGTGGGATTAGGTCATGCCGTTTTTGAAAATGATCCAACATTATTTGAATCATCTGTAGCAATGCTGCGATCACTGGGCGATGAGTTGGAGATTAATCCAGCCGGATTTTTTAAAAGACCCACTCGTAACGTGCCTGTTTCACGATTGACTGGTATTTTTTCGGACGAGGAGCTTGAAAAAAGATTGGCCAACCCCCCTTTAGTGCCACTGAGCGTTATTCACGGGCATGAAAACCTGATCACAGCAGTCAGGCGTGATTTTACGCTGATGGAATCATTGGCCATATACAGTCGGGTAAGGGACCTTATTAAAGCGAGGGATGTCGGGCTTGATATCGCTGGTGCCCTCATGGGTTTTGACGCATTTTACGAGCTACTCGAAATAGAACGACTCTATGCAAAAGAAAGGGGTCGGCCGCTGGATCTGAGCGCCATGGCTGATCGTCTTCTTCAGGTAAGCTGTGAAATGTATCGCACACTTGATAGCGTCCCATATCCGCGGATCGTGTTTCCGTACGTTCCGGGGTCCTCTGTCCGTGTTTATATCAACAGCCATTACTCAGACGCCAAACGAATTTGCCCCGGTTATAAACTGGTAACCGAGAAAGGCGATATTCCCAAAAACCAGACACCCTCGGACAGGGCCCTGCGATCTTACATACGCGGTACTTTGCGGGGGCCTGGGTTTGATAAGGCAGTTGAAGAACGGGCACGAGAACTCGTCATGGGAAAACCCCTGCAATTAACAGGTGTGGACGAAACACGCTACGCCGTAGAGGTGGCGGCCGCTGGGCGCGCCCTCCATCACCCAGCACATGACTTGCGACACCTTGAAGCACGTGTGGCCGCTTCTTCCCGCGCCGATCTTTTACCCTCTGTCCATTCGAGGCCTTTTTCATTTGATGTCTCTGTTCTCACACCCGCGCAGCAGGTGATTGATGTGGGTCTGATCGAAGAATACCGCAAACCCCTTGCAGAACTGTCCACCTTTCAAGCACAGGTTGAATGGCTCTGCGGTCTTATGGAAAACACAGGCACCATAGGCTCACGGCCTGTGAGGGTTGTTGTCGAAAGTTTTTTGCGCGAGGTGAGAGCGACCGATATAAATTTTTATTTTACAACACACGAGCCAGAGTTTTACGCGCTCATTGATACGATGCTCAGGGCGCTGGCACATGATACCAATGCCATAGCCAGAGATCAGACAATGGCCAAACTCCTGCTCATCAAAGCAGTTCAAGTGTGCGCCGGGGAGGCCTCCCTCGATACAGTCCGAAACTTTCGTCCCACAATGCCCTACAGCGCAGTCGTTAAAGGACTCAGTGATCTTCACGAGATTTATGCATACATTGTGAAGGATGTGGCGGCCCGTTATTTTGGCCCCGATTTCAAGATGCCCGGAAAATTTCTGGGACAGGCCGCCCTAAAGCTTGAGCGAGAGTTTAAAAAGATTGACTGGCTCCATTGTGAAATAGAAAGAGTCAGAATTACCATTTTACCCTGTCGCGAGGAACTCGACCGTTTTCACGCCGTTGCCGGGGACCGCATGTGTCTTATGGGGGATCCACAATACGAACACCACAGCCTCACCGATCCACGGTTTGACCCGCACAGGGTATTGGTTCAACCGTATCAAACCCACAGAGGACCATTGATACAAGACCTCATCGCAGGCAAAGTGGGTAACTTGGCACCAAATGCTACATTGTGGAATTTGTTGAGATTAGCCTCAGACCCGCAAAACTTGCATGCCAAAAACACGGCCCCCGGAGCGGGGTATGTGGAACTCTATGATGCCCCAGCCAGTGAAACATGGCGCGGCGGCATTTATCAGATGACTGTGCATCATAAGGGACTCAAAATCATGATCCTCTTTGGCATTGATCCCCGTACCGATTTTTTTGTTAATCCGGCGGAGTTTATGGATGGGTTAGAAAAAGGATTTGCAGAGATTG
Source organism: Deltaproteobacteria bacterium (assembly GCA_015228875.1). Classification (GTDB taxonomy): domain Bacteria; phylum UBA10199; class UBA10199; order UBA10199; family JADGCS01; genus JADGCS01. The sequence goes on from JADGCS010000023.1 coordinate 36,753, forward strand.
CAAAAGAGGGGGGCTACGACCTTGTGCTGACCCACGGGTATGAAGGCTCGAGCCGCAAGGGCACAATATTGCGCGAGATCCTTGCCCGCTATCCAGAGGTCTTTGAATTTCCACCAGAGGATGCGATAGGATTTCCGCTTAAGGCCCCCTACCCAAATCGCCCTCCACGGGCAGACGAGGGGGAGATGTTTTATCGTGCGTTCAGCAGTGATTTTCGGGTCATGATTGATTTGCGAGGGGGGCAAAAAAAACAGGTTTAAAAACTTGAGTTGTTATAACCCGCAAAAAGCTGAAAACACTACGCGGGCTGGCCCCACATGAAATATTGATGCCGAAACGCGTAGAAAAAACCTTCTAAGGTTCTAAAGCACGTATCTCAAATTAAACTTTTCACCCTCAGCAACAAAAAAAGTTTCTATCGAGACAATCCCCTTTACCTTTGGGAGTTCGTTAAAGATAAAATCGGCATAGGTATAAGACTCGTTAAACATAATGCAGGCGATGATATCAAAGCGCCCGCTGATACAGGCGCTGATCACAACCCCTTTAAGTTCGCTAAACTGCTGAGAGACCTTTTTTATTTTATTTGCCTCGGACTTGATGCCAATAAAGGCCGAGGAGTGACCAGCAATAGCACCGGGGTCAACAAGCCCGATGATTTGAAGCACACCGTCCTCTATCATGCGATTGACACGGTTGCGCACTGTGTTTGTTGTGATGCCAATTTTTTTTGCTATCTCCTGATAAGGGGTCCGGCCGTTCCAGAGGTGGCGCACAATCTCAAGGTCCGTATCGGTAATCTTGTTCTTCATATTACACGTCCTTTTTTTGTTATTATGTATTTTGATACACTTTTTTTGTGTAGATGTCATGAAATTACATCAATAAAGAGTCATACAAAATAACAAAATAAGAAATGTTCCGAGTCTTCAACGAGAATTATTGATTTTACACATTGATCCTGTCTTATTTTGGATTTTTCGTGTGATGACCAGAATGCATTTATTGGCCCTTTTCCATGGCACACAGTCCAGACACCATTTTACCAGCCACCATGATGTGATTAAGCGGCCGACAGGTCAACTTTAAGTTTAATACCCATGCGTTTAAGATTGTCTTCGATGGAACGAGCAATAAACTGGTTGACTGAATAACCAAGAACTTTGGCAAATTGTGCGGCTCTTTCGGGCGATACAGCTCGTCGGCCTTTTTCGATGTCGCACAAATGAGCACTGGATATTTTTAGCTGATGTGCCAAATCGGCTTGGGTAATCCCATCGCACTTGCGACAAGATTCGATCATACGACCAAAACTCATTGGTCTGCGATGTAGTGAGGCCAGCAACTTTCTGGCACCGGACATTTTTTTATTTTTTGTAGTCATGTTTGTTTACCTCGATAATTGTTACAACCCACACATCTGCATCATTATAAAGTCTGTAAATAGCCCGATAGGCAAGACTCAGTCGTATCGAACGCTGACCTATCCTTTGACCTTTTAGCGGTTCGTAGTGATATCCTGGCAACTTGCGAACAACATCGATCCCATCAATCTCAACGGCCTCAATCCATGTAGCCAGTTTATCGACAATACGGCCAGGTAACCGCTTAAGCTGTTTCAAAGCTACTCTTGAAATAATGATCTTGGTAACCATGGATAAGACTACCCCTATTTGGGGTATGATTCAACTATTAAAGAAAGGGGTCAGTAAAGAAAGGGGTCAGCAGCAAAGAAAGGGGTCAGGACTGGACATAGGACAATAAATGCATTCGATCGTTATTGTCCTATGTCCAGTCCTGACCCCTTGGCCCCCAGTCCTAACCCCTTGGCCCCTGACCCCTTGGCCCGCTACTGTGTGGTTCGCGGTATCATCAAGACAAGCCGATATACCAGTTTGCGGCTCTCCTGCACCGCGAAGGTGTTGTTTGTGCCCAGCAACAAATTTAAGAAATCTGGCCATTGGTTTGATACGATTAAAAACATCAGAAAAGAACACAGCCAGAATTTTAAGACGACATGCCATGAAGCCGCATTTATCGTTGGCGCTTATGGGTTTATAAAATCTCCCCTGACTGGCACCCCATCTGGGGTGCAAAATCTACTCTATCATGGACCGGTGGTGTCGGCCTTCGCAAGCTCATGCCTCAACCACCGGCTAATCGCTAAAAAAACCCTCCGGGTTTCACCAAGCCCCCCCAATCTCATGGACTCATCAAAATAACCTAAAATCACAGCCCCCATCTTCTATTTTTGGAAATATCAAAAAAATTTGCCTACGAAGCCCTGACAATGAACCATGCCCCCTTGACCTCTGATCTCTTTTTATGTTTAGATTCTTCCATCCGAACTTCTTGTTAAAATGAGGAGATAATTTCTGGACCGGTCTGCAACGTAGTGCGGAGTGCTATCAGCCGTCAGCTATCAGCTTTCAGCTTTTTTTGTCTGGCTGATGGCTGATAGCTGACCGCTGATAGCATTCAGTTATTGCCACGAGACAACGCACGATATATGGCCTGTTTGGTTGCGGCGTGGGCCGCGCTAGGGCACGCCCCATGAAATACACACAAACACTTGGAGAAGAGATCGCCAACAGCATCACGCACGGGATTGGGGTGGGCTTAAGTATCGCAGGTTTGAGCATCCTTGTTGTCCGTGCGGCCCTTTATGGGGACGCGTGGCAGGTGACGAGTTTCGCAATCTATGGGACCACTCTTGTCCTTTTGTATCTTGCTTCCACATTTTACCACGCCTTTCAGAGGCCGCGCGTTAAAAAGGTCTTTCACATTCTGGATCACTCGGCAATCTATCTGCTCATTGCGGGGACCTACACACCGTTTGCGTTGGTCTCTCTGAGAGGGCCTGTGGGCTGGACGCTGTTTGGTCTTATGTGGGGGCTTGCGGTCACGGGCATTGTGTTCAAGGCCTTTTTTGTGGAGAGGTTTGGGGTGATCTCCACTGCGATCTACATTCTTATGGGGTGGGCCATTGTGTTTGCCATCAAACCTGCACTGGGTGCCATCCCTGCGGGAGGCCTGCTCTGGCTCTTGGCCGGAGGATTATCGTACACATGCGGTGTTGTCTTTTACGCATGGAAAAAACTCCCGTTTAACCACACGATCTGGCATCTGTTTGTCCTGGGCGGGAGTATCTGTCATTTTTTTTGGATTTTATTTATATCTAGGAATTTCAATGTTGATTGAACGCGGGTGCGTTCCTTGCATAACGGAGGAACTCAATCGCGTCAAAGTCAAGTTAGTAACTTGTGTGGTGTGAGAGGGTTTTGTAATGCACATCACAGACTTCTTAAATACTTTGAACCTGTAGCCCGTCAAAGCCTGGCCCCTTTGCTTTGATCCTTGCAGTCTTTAACACCTGAATATTATGATGTTTTTAATTGTATTTCTTGCTGATTCCATGTACACTCGCGGGCGTTATGCCCCCGATGGTTACACCATTTCCATTTGAAAAACTCACGCAGTACAAAACAGAAGAAGTCTCTTTGTTAAAAAAACTGTTCAATGCCTACTACTATGCAGAGAGCCGGTCACACATGATCGAAGACATCCTGGAGCCGCTTCAAAAAATATTAAAGACGCCACTCACTGTTACCATGGCTCATGTTGCCCCCCACTCCCTGGAAGATCTTCAGACAACACTGTCAGGCAATGCCCTGTTTGGGGTTGTCAGTATCGAACCCCAGATGCGCAAGGCCGTCGTTGTTTTTGAAGCACTGCTGGCAAAATTGATGGTGAACCGGGTCCTCGCCGGAGAAAAACAGGAGAGCGAAAAAAAATTATTGGGTTTGCAGGTCAAATCCATCACGGTGCTCGAAGAAGCCATTGTGCAGTACATACTTATTTCAATGATCGAGAGGTTTTCCCTTAATATTCAGTTAAAGACATTCTCTCTCAAGTACGATGGTGTTTTTCACGACGCGGGTTGTCTTAAACAGTATTTTCCAAAGGATGAGCCGCTGGCTGTTTTTTCTGTCCAGCTTCAATTTCTTGAGCGGGATTTTTTTGTCAAACTTGTCATGCCGGTTAAAGCAACCGATGGTCTGGGGATGACCAAAACACATGAACAATATCTCCGAGAGAGGCTCATACAGTTCGGCCGTTTCAGCACAGAGTACTGCATCGAGGCTGCTGATGTGACCCTCATGCCTTCGGACATCGAAAAATTAGCCGAGGGAGACATTATTTTATTTGATGAATCTCACATACACTTGCAGGGAAAAGAAATCAGCGGCCTTGCAAAGTTAAAATTAAATTGTGACGACTATCAGCGCGGTTTTATGGTTGAACTTCAAAGCAGCGAAGACAATCTTGCAGCAAAGATCGTGTCTGGTTTATCCTAGTGCTTCGACAATTTAATAATTTTCTTTATGAGAAAATTATTAAACGCTCAGCACTAGTCCTGAGCAATCTAGAAAGATAAAAATTAAGTTGTCGAAGGACTAGTGCTTATAAGTCTGGTAGGGAACTGTTAAATCATCAGAGGGAGTCAAATGAACGAAGAAGATACCAATGAAGACGAAGACGTTTTTGATGAAGACCTTGTGAGAGAGCTGGGTCTGGACCCGGCCGATCTTCAGGGGCCGACTGTCAAAAAAGAAAGAAGGCATGCGAGTTCGGCGGCAAGGGCGTCGCTCGATGATATTGCAAAACCTGCCGCAGAAGCGGGCAGCATACAGCCCCCCACGGTCCAGGCGCCGCAGCCAAAGCCTGTGCCACCGAAGCCCCCTCTGCCCAAAATGCCGCCACCCAAACCACCGATTCCGCAGCAAAGGGCGGATCTGTCTCAACCCAAAAAAGAAGAACCGGCACCAGATGACGAGTATGCCATAGAAATGTCCAAGGATATTCCGGTGCAGCTTGTCGCGGTGATTGCCAAGAAAAGTGCCAGATTAAAGGATCTGCTGGATTTAAAAAGAGGAGAGGTTGTTGAGTTTAAAAAGCTGGCGGCCGACCCCATCGATCTTGTGGCCAACGGCAAACTTGTGGCAAAGGCCGAGTTGGTTCTGGTTGACGGCAGGGTTGGCGCGCGTGTTGTCAAACTGGTCAAATAGAACGTCAGACACCAAACAAGGACTGCAGGGGACTTCCCAACAGGCACCTGCAGGGTGCTTTATGCTTTTATCAGTACAAACAGGCGGGGGTGAGATGATGTCGTATGGGTGGATGGCGGCGCAGGTCATCATTGCAATGACATTTATCATTGTCCTTGCGGTGGTCAGCCTGCGTTTTTTGTTGCCCAAGATCGCCCGTCTCAAACAGAGAAAAGGTTCTGGTATCGAGATACTTGATTTTCAGCCCCTCGAACACAGAAAGACAATATATCTTGTCAAAATAGAGGATAAAAAAGTGGCTGTGGCCTCAAGCGAAAACAATGTGGCCAAGCTGTGTGAGTGGGATATCAAGGGGGACTAGTGCTTCGACAATTTAATAATTTTCTTTATTAGAAAATTATTAAACACTCAGCACTAGTCCTGAGCAATCTAGAAAGATAATAATTAAGTTGTCGAAGGACTAGCATGAAAAAAATATTGTTTTTTTGTCTTTTTGTCTTTGTGCTTCTCTTAAGTTTTGCCGTCTTTGCCCAGGCCACCACAACGACCATAGATGACCAGCCCATTTCAAAACCGATTCTGGTTTTGTTTGTTCTTTTTATCATGTCACTGGCCCCCTTTGTGTTGATGATGACAACATCCTTCGTCAAGATCGCTGTTGTGCTCTCTCTCATTCGATCGGCCCTGGGGGTGCAACAGATCCCTCCCAATCAGGTGGTGACGGGACTTGCGCTTATTCTGACCGTTTATGTCATGATCCCCGTTGGTCAGCAGGTTTACAATGCCACTTCAGAGGTGATTCACGCGCAGACACAACAGGATATTCTTACCCTCGCTTCAATCAGTATCCTCAAGGAAGCGGTCGACAAGGGCAAGGAACCCGTGCGAGAATTTCTGCTCAAACATTCAAACGATAAAGAGAGAAAACTGTTTTACACACAGGGTAAAAAATTAAAGATCAATCAGACGCTTGATGATCTGACCAGCAAGGATTTTATTGTCCTCATACCGGCCTTTGTGGTGAGCGAACTCTCGGAGGCCTTTCAGATAGGGTTTATCCTGTTCCTGCCTTTTCTGGTGATCGACATGGTGATCTCAAGCATTCTGTTGTCGATGGGGATGTTTCAACTTTCTCCCATTACGGTTTCGCTGCCATTTAAGCTGCTGTTGTTTATTCTTGTGGATGGCTGGTACCTGATTACAGAGGGTCTGGTGAAGGGATATATTCTTCCTTGATGAAACGGCTGGGGGACTTGGGTCCATGGTTTTGGCCGGTGGTTTCAAAACGTGAGACTTGAAAAAACAGGTGCCCCAGACAATAACATGGATGCTTATTTAATCGATATTGCTACACAGGGTTTGTATCTGGTCCTTATTTTATCCGGCCCGCCTATTTGTGTGGCCCTGGTTGTCGGCCTCTGCGTCAGCATTGTGCAGGCCACCACGCAGATACAGGAACAGACCCTCACGTTCGTGCCTAAGCTTGTGGCCATCATCCTTGTTCTTGCCTTTTTGGGCCCCATAGGGACCCTGCACATGATCGATTTTACACAAAAGCTGTTTTCGACGTTCTATAAACACGTTGGCTGATGGGATGACGAGGTATTCCGTTGCAAACATTTCTTGAACAACTTGGTGTCAACATCGATCTGTACGCGGATCTCATTGGCTGGGGGTTGATTTTTACACGGGTCTTGACCATGCTGATCCTCACGCCATTTCTTGGTGGGCGCGGGATCCCGGGCAGGATTCGTCTGCTCACGGCCATGATCCTCACCACGTATGTATTTTATTTCATGCGGGAGGATCTGCTGAGTCAGGTGCCCACGGACAAGGGACTCATCATTGTACTTTTTCTCAAGGAAATTTTTATTGGTTTTGCCATCGGGCTTACGACGATCATGTGTTTTTACGCGATAGAGGCCGGGGGAAGGATTGTCGATAATCAGCGCGGTTCTGCCAATGCCCAGATTTTTCTGCCGGCCCTGGGACAGGTTTCCATATTCGGCCTGTTTCAATTTTGGGTGGGTTTGTCTTTTTTTTGCGCGATCTCGGGGCATGTTATTTTTTTAAAGGCCTTTCTCGACAGCTTTGCCACGATCCCTGTTTTTTCCCTGCCGTCCATCGAGCCGGGGATCTCTCCTTTTGCGCAGTTGATTATCCGCATGTCCGCTGATGTCCTGTTACTCGGCATGCAGCTTGCGGCACCGGTTTTGATTGGTATCTTTCTTACCGATCTTGTCCTGGGGATTGCCAACAAAATGGCCCCGCAGATACCGGTATTTGAAATTGGTTTTATGATGAAGGGGTATGTGGGGATCTTGATGGTTTATGTTTCGATAGTTGTGCTGGTGTCGCAGATGAACGAGTTTTATGGTGTGATGAATACCAATGTCAGAAGGGTTGTGATGTTTTTTGCGGATTAGTGAGCGTCTGTCGGGCAGGACTCCTGCGAAACAGGGGCTTTCCCGACAGACACTTATTAAAACAGAAGGACGGTCATGTCACTTTCAGAAAAATACTGGGATGATTACTACAGGGACAAACCTCTTGTAAACACGGTGCCGTCGGATTTTTTTAAGAGGATGGTCCCGCGACTGCAGAAAGGCAAGGTCCTCGATGTCGGCATGGGTGACGGTGTGCACGCTGTGTACCTTGCGGGCAAGGGCTTTGGTGTCAAAGGGGTTGACATCTCGTCTGTTGCGGTTGAGCGCGCCTTAAAACGTGCGGCAGAGAACAATGTGGTGATCGAGGCCAAAAGAACAGACCTCGACATGTACCTTTTTGGTTTGATGGAATACGACTCACTGATCATGACCTTTTTTAGACCGTCAGTTAAAAGGTATTACTCCGAGATGGTGCGTTCGCTTAAGCAGGGAGGGACCCTTCTGGTCGAGTCTTGTACGGTCAGTGATCTCAAAGAGATCATCCCGCAGGACGAGGACTATCGTAACTGGTACTTTAAATCCAATGAACTCCTTCATCACCTTCAGGGGATGCGCATCCTGTTCTATCACGAGGGATACGAAAACGGCCGTCACGTCCTGCAGTGCCTTGCCGAAAAGCCGCTCGACAGAGACGTGGCCAAATACAATGCCTTCGACATGAAGTCCGCCGAAAAAAAAGTGGATCATAATGATCCCAAGGCAATGCTGGAGGCGCTGTTTAAGAAAAAATAGCAGGCGGGCCAAAGAGGCACCGTGTTTTTTTTCTCCGTCATGGCAAAGGTACCATTCACTCTGCAAAAAACACATTCACTCCATGCGGCATTTCCTTTGCTTGTTTTACTGTATGTGCTCACCCGCCTTGCAGGGCTTGTCTTTCTTGTCTCCCATAACGATGAGGCCATTTACACGCAGTATGCCCAGATGATCAGTGCCGACTGGCAGGTCAACAAGTTCATCTCTGTCGATGGTTTTTTCTGGAACGATTATAAAGAGCCGCTGCAATTCTGGATGACATCGCTCACGGTGAATCTGTTTCACAATCCCCTGTATGGTGTGCGTCTCTGGTCTGTTTTGTTTGGTCTTTTGGGATTTGTTTACACATACAAACTGTTTTGCGCCCTTTGGGGGAGGGACGTTGGTCTTGTGTCGGCTGTTCTTTGCCTGTTCTCGCAGTATTTTTTCTATTTTGACGTGGTTAACATTACCGAACATTTTGTCTATGGGTCCGGGGCAGTTTTTCTGTGTTTCTTCCACAGGTTTTTACAGACACTCAAATGGTCGGCCCTTGCTGTTTCATTACCGGCATTTTCTCTGGCATTAAACTGCAAACCATCTGCAGAGATCTGGCTGGCCCTGGGTTTCTGTGTGTTGCTTTATCATTCACTGATCACGGGGACGGGCGGTGGAAGAACAAAAAAAATCCTGGAACCTTGGAAGGTTTTTTCTACGCGTTTCGGCATCAATTTTTGCATGGTGTCCGCCCGCGTAGTATTTTCCGCTTTATGCGGGTTATGGGGTGTTGTGGTGTTGTCTTGTCATTTTATTTTGGCAAGATTGATAGTGTACTTGTTAATACCCGCAGAGTTTGCAAAGATCAGGCACCAAGGTTCTCCGCATGCCCTTGTCAGGGATTTCGGGGGCCTTTTTGATCTGCCAGTCCGCGAATGGGTTAACAACATCATCTTTTATTTTTCCGATGTTTTATTTCTTGATGTCTTTGGGATTCCCCTGATGCTGCTGTGTCTGGTTTTGTTTTTGCCACACGCGAAATTTATCAACAAAAAAAGTGGGCTTATACTGGCGTGCGGTTTATGGGTTGTCACTTTTGTCCCGCAGATTGTTTTCATGAAAGTGGCTCTGTTGCGACACTTCGGCATGGGGCTTTATTTCTGGTATGGTCTGCTTGCATGTCTGCTTGTTGATGTTTTTGGCAGGATGAGGGCCAGATATCTGCGGTATGTGTTCACAGGATGTGTGGTTTGCCTTTTGGGCGGCCAGATTTTTTATTTGTTTCATGATTTGTTTAAAAGCCGGCAGACCGAGGCCGGTATGGTGGAGGGCCATACCGGTTTTGCCAATGGCCTTGGGACAGAGACACTGATTACAAAAGTAAAAACATTCAAGCGCGGCATTCTGGTCTATGACCTGCAATGGGGCCTGCCCGGGACACTGCTGCAGGTCTACGACAAAGACTACCCGCAGTTGACGCTGTTTCCTTTCAAGGCGTCTGTTGTCAGAGAATTTAAACTGGCTCACGAAGCAACTCGCACGCGGGGAGAAACGGGTGTGATGTCTTTCAGCAGAAAAACATTAAGGGGCCAGATGGTTGATGTGCGGTTTGGTCCCGATGATGCCGCCTACTTTGTTTTTGATTCTGCACGTCTCTCTGATAAAACCTTTATGTACTACAATGATGTATTCAACGACCCTGTCTTGTGCCGCAAAAAAGAGGTGGTCGACAAGGTTTTCAGGGGCAGGGCGCTTGAAGGGTCGAGTCTTGTAATTTGTGAGATGGAGTAAGTCTACATGCGGCAGTTGAAGCACAACGAGCGACGGGAGATACGGGATTAAATTGAGTTCTACGCGACTTCCCGTCATTGAAGCAGCAAACAACCAGGGACAGGAAGCGGCTGTTTATGAGCAGACAATGCCCAATTATGAAGATATAAACCAGTCTGTTTCGTGGTAGATGTAGACGCTTGCGCAAAATCCAGGGAGTCAAAATATTATTTTTGTTTTTTGTTTGTTATTTGTAGTTTTGGTGGTTCTTTTATTTATCTCTCAAGCAATTTATTCTCGTTTTGATGTTTTTGTCAGGCAGGGAACCACGGTTTTTGTCAATTTTTGGGTCGGTTTAAAAACATCATTTTGGTAAAGTTCCTCAACTTAAATTGGATGTTTATTGATAAAATCAAAGGGACCTTGGAATTTGTGTTGCAAAGGTATGTGGCACCTTAATTCAAAGGTATGTGGCACCTTAATTTTAATGCCACGAAAACATTATTCAGAAATGGATTGTATAGATTCAGAATCGCACAAAGCCAGTGACGCACTTACTATATTTTAGTACTCATCATCATACACAGCTAACGAAAAGACATCCATACCTGAAGTGGGGCCTGATATCCTTCTCATTGATCTCGCGTCTGAGTCAGTACGGTAAACTGCAGATCCACCATCAGAATTAAAACCAAGAAAAAGCTCATCATCTCCATCACCATCCACATCACCCGCAGCCAAAGCATTAATGGTCCAGTAAAAATTTTTACCATAGAATCTGCTGCCGATTGACGTCCCGTTGCCACTATAAATAGAAGTCCCTCCATCTGTTCCTCTCAAGCCCACATACAATTCGTCAAGACCATTGCCATCAACATCACCTGTCGCCATGGCACTCAATGTCCAACTATAACTTCTGCCATAGATTCTAGTGCCAATAGACTCTCCATCGCCTCTATAGATTATTGTACTGTTGTCTGTTCCCTCAAGGCCAGAATAAAGCTCTGCTTTACCATCACCATCGGTGTCACCAACAGCTAAAACCTTTACACTCCAATCGTGGTTACTTTTCCACATTTCTTTACCTATGGATTCCCCGTCGTCGCTGAAATAGATATACTCAACGCGGTCACAATTTGAGTTTTTCTCAATAAAAAAAACATTAACAAGTGTTGTATTTCACTTTTACATAGATTGATACTTTTGAGGTCTCCCCCCCCTCCCTTGATGGG